>NZ_JAVRHP010000047.1:0-26442 GCF_031846505.1 Autumnicola edwardsiae | reverse complement strand
GTGCTTGCTTGAGTACAAGTATCGAAGTCAGCAATATCTTCAACGACAGCTTCGCTTTCATTAATTACTGTCACATTAAAATCTGTAAAGTTCGAGCCGGTAATACAAGCTGTTCCTTCATTTGCTGAATCTACCGTATATCTAATTTCAAAAGAGCCTGTTGTAGAAGGGGTGAAATCACCATCAACGATTTCATCTCCATCTTCATCAGTAAATATACCTCTATCATCAGGGTCTAGACTTAGAAAATCGAAGAGGTTGATAGTGTCTTCACTTAGGCAAAGCTCCTGATCTGTAATATCACCCGCATCTGCAGGAGTTGCAGGTAATATAGTTAATGAAATATTAACACTACTAGAACATTCACCATCGGTTAAGGTGAAGGTTGTTGAAAATGTACCAGTTGGAGATTCTTCAAACTGTTCAACTAATTCTAAAAGGCTACTGTTAGTAAAGTTGTTAAAACTTATATCTTCTAGTTCTAAACCTTCAATTCTTAGTAGTAATTCTGCAAATCTTTGAGTTAAGGTAACTAACGAACCTTGTGGATTTTGAGGATCTATATTTTCCAGTTCTGTTATGCAAATAGTTTCGTTTATATCATCTCCCAGATCTAAAGTTTCTTGTAAGTCTACTACAAATCTTTCTGCTATACAATTATCGTCTTCACCATTAGCTGTGAAGTAATCTTCATCGTCAATTAACAATGCAGAAGATTCTAGTAACTCTGTGAATTCAGCATCTGCAAAGAAAGGGCTATTTCCTGTCCTGGCTTCTAAATCTGCTATCGTAGGGGTTGTCTCATTATCTACGCAAAATACCTGTGGATCGTTTTCGTTTATACTTTCAAAAGCAAGGTCTACTTCTATTTCAAAACGATCTGTGCTTTCGCAAGGGGGAGCATTTCTACCTTCTCTATTTACAATTTGACTGGCGTAATAAGTTTCCCCATTTACTAAAGGAGTGTTACTTGCCAGGGCCGGAAAAGATGTGGAAGTTGCATAAATTCTAAATCCCTGAGAGAATTCAGAAGTAGCTTCAACCAAAAGATCTGCTACTGTTGCAGTAGGACAAAATGTTTGAACTGCTTCTCCTGTTGGAGCTGGAGCTGTTAAAGGTTCATATCTAATTGCAATTCTAATGGATCTACAATTAGACTCTGGATTTCTTTGACCTATAAAATAGGAATTTCCCGATTGTAAAGGATCGCTAGGTGCTAAAGCATTTTCACCAAATTCTTCAGCAAAAACCTCTACATTATTACCATTAGTATTATTTATTAAATCTTGAACTGTAGCATCCTCATTTGGAATGTCATCATCAGGAAAAATACATGGAGCAAAAATATTTCCAAATTGTGCTTCAGGTGCTTCAAATTCATCTACAAACACTTCTAAACGAACTCTTTCAGTGCATGTACGAGATTGATTACCGGCGAAATAAATTCCATCTTGCAGCAATTCATTCTCAGGAATTGGAGTGCTGGAAGTAGCAGTTCTATACCATCTTAAGGTAGTTCCACTTGCGGCTGTCGCCTCAAGTTCGGCAACAGTGGATAAATAGCAAAAAGACTGCTCTTCATCAGTTACCGTAGGGCATTGCCCATACATAGAGGGCAAGTTTCCGATTAATAAAATAAAGGCAAAAATGGAAAATGCTTTTCCTTTTCTACCTAAAGTAAAATTTTGCATAGGCTAGGTGTTAAAATTCAACTAATAATTTTAGGTTTAATTTGGTTTAAAAAATGAAGAGCAAAGATTGGAATAATTTTTAACAATACGCAGCGAAATCTTTCAGGGTTTAATAATTATTGGTGCCGAAAAATTATTCTGCATGTTTTTTTTCAAAAAATTAAACCAAATACTGTTGTTTTTCGGGGCACAAATTAAACAAAAATTATGAAATGTAATATCTGGTGTGATTTTTAAAGAATCTATAATTATAGTAGGTACATGAAATCATTTTAATGATGTTATAGAAGTGTCACCATTAAAAAGTGGTTTTAAATTTATTCCAGAGCATTTTAATGGTCAAAAATTGCCATTTTTCAGTGTAAACTTTTTAGGAAGATTTTCCTTCAGCAAATAATTAATTTACATTTGTGAAAATTTGCCTTATGAAACTTCATTTTATCGCAATTGGCGGTAGCGCCATGCATGCACTGGCAATAGCATTAAAAGATAAGGGTTACGAGATAACAGGTAGTGACGATGCTATTTTTGAGCCTTCCAGGTCTAAACTTCAGAAGAAAAATATCCTGCCCGGGGAAGATGGCTGGTTTCCCTCTAAAATTAATGCTGAACTGGATGCTGTTATTTTAGGTATGCATGCGAAGGAGGATAATCCTGAATTAGAGAAAGCCCGGGAACTCGGACTCCAAATCTATTCTTATCCCGAATTCTTATTTGAACAATCTAAAAATAAGACAAGAGTGGTTATTGGCGGGTCTCATGGCAAAACAAGTATAACATCTATGATCCTTCATGTGATGCAATATCACGACAAGGCTGTAGATTTTATGGTTGGTGCCGCTTTGGAAGGTTACTCAAATTCTGTACACTTAACAGAGGAGAACGATTTTATTGTTATAGAAGGAGACGAATATTTATCTTCTGCAATAGACAAAAGACCTAAATTTCATCTATATCAGCCTAATATCGCTTTACTTAGTGGTATAGCCTGGGACCACATTAATGTTTTTCCAGATTATCAAGGCTATGTGGAGCAGTTTGAAATTTTTGTTGATTCGATCGTGAACGGAGGAATTTTAGTATACAACGAAGAAGATACAGAACTGCAGAAAATTGCTGAAGAAACAAAAAATCCAATAAGAAAACATCCTTACCGGACTCCCGAATATTCTATAGAAGAAGGGAAAACTGTTTTAAACACACCGGAAGGTGAAATGCCCCTGGAGATTTTTGGAAAACATAACCTGAGTAACCTTGCAGGTGCAAAGTGGATTTGCCAGCACATGGGCGTTGATGAAGCCGAGTTTTATGAGGCGATAGCCACCTTTAAAGGAGCATCAAAGCGATTGGAAAAAATAGCCGAATCAGCTTCGGGTGTTATATTTAAGGATTTTGCCCACAGTCCTTCCAAAGTTAAAGCTACTACGGCAGCGGTAAAAGAGCAATTTTCGACCCGAAAAGTAGTGGCCTGCCTTGAGTTGCATACATACAGTAGTTTAAATTCAGAATTTTTAAAGCAGTATGCAGGAAGTCTCGATGCCGCCGATGAAGCGCTGGTGTTTTATTCTCCTGAAGCTGTAAAACTGAAGAAACTTCAGTCTATTTCTAAAGAACAAATTTTTTCGGCATTTAAGAATACTGATCTTGAAGTATATACCGATCCGCTTCAGCTTTACTCGACGTTAAAAAATATGGATTTTAATAATGTTGTACTTCTTCTAATGAGCAGTGGGAATTATGGTGGGTTGGATTTCGAAGAAGTAAAAACCTGGATAAAGGAATAATTCATTTCCAGAGGTTTTGGTGCGTTGTAATAAAAGCATTTTCTATCTTTAACGTACAATGACCAGAGAAAGTGAAAAATTCAGCATAAAAAACTGGGCCGAGGGCGACCGTCCGCGGGAGAAACTACTTCAGAAAGGAAGGGTTAGCCTAAGCGATTCAGAACTTATTGCCATTCTTATTGGATCGGGAAACAGAACCGAAAGTGCTGTTGAATTGAGTAAACGAATTCTGGCTTCAACAAAAAACAATTTGAGTGAACTCGGGCGGCTAAGCATAACTCAACTCTGCGAGTTTAAAGGGATTGGAACGGCAAAGGCTATTACAATTGTAGCGGCCCTGGAGCTGGGAAGAAGGAGAAGGGTAGAGGAGGCATTGGACAGAAAGAAGATCACTTCCAGTAATTCTGTTTTTGAATTAATGCAGCCGATAATTGGCGAATTGCCCCATGAGGAATTTTGGATTGTTTATTTAAACAATTCCAATAAGGTACTCGATCAACTCCAATTAAGTAAAGGAGGAATCACCGGTACACTGGTAGATGTAAGAATAACTCTTAAAAAAGCGCTGGAATTGGGAGCGACTGCTATTATTCTGGCTCATAACCATCCTTCTGGAAACCTTAATCCAAGTGAGGCTGACAAGCAGCTGACCAAAAAACTAAAAACAGCCTCTGAAAGTTTGGACATAAAGGTCCTGGACCATATTATTGTTACTGAAAAATCCTACTTTAGCTTCGCAGACGAAGGTATTCTCTAATTTTTCTTGCATGCTACTCATTTATACCCAAAAAATAACTCCCCGAATTATCTACATTTTTAAACACATTTGTACGGGGGTTTTAGGTATAACTGTAAAGTTCACCTCTAAAATAGAAGAATTTATAGCCCACGACGGGATGAAATTGTCTTATGGAAAACAGGCTCTTGGGAACGAATTGTTTTTCCAGAGAGTAGATCTTCTTATGGAGCAGGGTTTTTCTGAAGTTGAAGTAAAAGTATTGCCCTGGGAAGACTCGGTTTGTTTTTTTCCGGTTTCAGAAGCCAGTGCCTTGCCTTTCGATATTTTTGCATCCTCTTTTTTTCTTTTGAGCAGGTATGAAGAATATGTGCCGCATGTGAAAGACGAGGCAGAACGCTTTCCTGTAGCAGAAAGTCTCGCTTATCAAAAAGGTTTCCTTAACTCTCCTGTAGTGGATAAATGGGCACTCAAATTCCGTAATGTGCTCGCAGAAAGATTCCCGGCCATGGAGGTGCCACCCCGAAAGTTTGAATCGACTGCCATTGTAGCTGTAGAGCACGTTTTTGGGTATAAAAACAAAGGGATTCTTCGTAGTATAGCAGGCATGCAGCGTGATTTTTTCAGTTTTAGTCTCGGGAAGGTTTTTGACAGGCTTAAGGTTGCTTTTAAGATCAGGAATGATCCATTTAATATTTTTGAAGATCTGATAGCTTTTATAAAAGTCCATAAGCTAAAAATGTATTTTATGTTTCAGTTAAGTGACTTTACGATACACGATCGCAATATTAATCACAATCGCATTCCGTACAGATCGGTAATAAAATATGTGGGGGATTATGCTAAAGTGGGTTTACTCCAGGGCTATTATGCCGTGAGGGATATAAAAACACTTAGAATGGAGAAGTTAAGGATGGAAAATATAATTCACAGTTCCCTGGAATATTCGCTTAATTCCAGTCATGATCTTTCTTTGCCTGAAAATTATAATAATTTGGTGGAGCTGGAGGTAAGGAACGATTTCTCTATGGGATATCCAGATGCATTGGGATTTCGGGCCGGGACTTGCA
The DNA here is from genome assembly GCF_031846505.1 of Autumnicola edwardsiae. Classification (NCBI taxonomy): domain Bacteria; kingdom Pseudomonadati; phylum Bacteroidota; class Flavobacteriia; order Flavobacteriales; family Flavobacteriaceae; genus Autumnicola; species Autumnicola edwardsiae. The sequence continues at coordinate 21,161 of NZ_JAVRHP010000047.1, read as the reverse complement.
CACCTTTTTTGTTTTACGATATTAATATGGAAGTGACCACTCCATTACTTGTACATCCTTACATTTTTAATTCGAGCGTTTTTGAAAATGTTAAGCCAGAACAAGCGTTTGAAGATGTGAAAAAAGCGTTAAACCAGGTGCGGGAAGTTGGCGGTACGTTCAGAGCTGTGTTTAAAAATCAGGATTTTTCGGAGTATTCCCATCCAGAAACTTATTATGGATTATTAAAGCTGATTTATGAAATTGAATAACATAGACCATGTGTTCTTTGATCTCGATCACACTCTATGGGATTTTGATAAAAACTCCGGTCTTACTTTTACAGAAATTTTTAAGAAGTGGAAAATACCTTTGGAACTGGAAGAATTTCTGGAGGTTTATTTGAAGATAAACATCAGGTATTGGGAATTGTATAGAAATGATAAGATTTCGAAGGAAGCACTGCGTTATGGCAGGCTGAAGGACAGCTTTGATATGTTGAAATATAAGACTACGGATGATGTTATCTACGGATTATCAAAAGATTATATTGAATTCTTACCTAGAAACAAGCACCTGGTGGAGGGAACATTAGAAATCCTGCAATATCTGAAAAGAAATTACAAGTTGCATATTATCACAAATGGTTTTGATGAGGTACAAAGTAGGAAAATGATTACGTCTGGTGTTTTTGATTTTTTTCAGACAATTACTACTTCTGAAGAAGCTGGAGTAAAAAAACCACATAAAAAAATTTTTCAGAAAGCTCTGGAAAAGGCGGAAGCTGCTGCTGAAACCTCAGTAATGATAGGCGACAATTACGAAGCGGATATTTTGGGTTCAGAAAAATTGGGCCTGCAAACCATTTATTTTGATTATTATAAGACCTCAGAAATTTCCGACATAAGGCAAGTTCAAACGTTAAAAGACGTTGTTAAGTTTTTGTGAATACTAAACTTTTGTTAAGTTCGCTGCATACTATTCGAGAGCACTAAAAGCTATGAAGAAGAATGCAGGTTTTCTGAAGATTATTATTCTCTGTTGTGCCGTCTTTCTTACCGGCTGTGTAAAAGATGTTGATTTTAGCCAGGCAAAGGATATCGTTCTTAGCCCGGATATTCAGTCTAACCTTGTGCTTTATGAAGTGGGGGAATCTGATTTTGTGGATCCGGTTACCCAGGAAATGCGTACGGTAATTATAGATACCGTAAGGCTCGAATTTTTGGATGACGATTATATTCAAAATGATTTAAATTCTGTAGAGTTTTATTTCAGAAATATTAATACCTTCCCTCAGGCTTTTGTTAGCAGAGTGCACTTTTTGTCAGCTACGGGGAGAAAACAGTTTAGTGTAAATTATCCGATTTCCCCCGGGAGTTCTGATAATCCGGTGTCAACCGAAAGAATTGAAGTGATGGGAGCAGACAGGATTGAGCAAGTGAAGAATTCAATTATTATGGTTGTAGAACTTGAAGTCCAAACAAATCAAGAAGATTTTACAGGAAATCTTGAATTTGCTTCTAAAGGACTTTTCAAGTTTGAGTTTTAGCTATGCGGGAATTAATTTTCTTTTTTTTTTTCTTTTTTATACTATTACCTTCATCTTCCCAAAATAAACCGTTGCTCTACAATGTAGATGCGCTTCCTCAGACGCTATTAAGCAATCCTGGAGCAGAAATCAGCTTCAGAGGACACTTTGGAATACCTTTTTTTTCGCAATTTCACGTTTCCGCCGGGTCTACGGGTGTTACAGCTTTTGATATTTTTGATGATTCTAATCCAAACGTTAATCTTAGGGTGAGAAATGCCATTAGGCGGCTCACTCCCAGGGATTATGTTTCTGTAAATGAGCAGTTGGAAATTTTATCTTTTGGTTGGAGGTTAAATAAGCAAAGCTACCTATCGGCCGGAGTTTACCAGGAAATGGACATTTTCTCCTACCTTCCCAAAGATCTGGCTATCCTGGTAAACGAAGGAAATACAAACTACATAAATCAGCCATTCGATTTCTCTCAGGCTTCCTATACTGCAGAAGTACTGACAGTTTACCATGTGGGCCTCAATTATAAACTCAACAACAGGCTAACTGTTGGTGCAAGAGCTAAACTTTACTCCGGTATTTTTAATGTGGCGAGTACAAATAACCAGGGGACATTTACGACCACTCTTAACGAGGGAGGGAATGGATTTTACCGGCAGACCGCTTCAGGGATCGATGTTGTGATAAACACTTCGGGTTTTGCCAGCTTAAGCAATGATGAAGATAATACGGTGGACCAGGCTGCTGTAGATTTGCTTAAACGTTCTATGCTAGGAGGAAATATAGGTGTTGGATTGGACCTTGGTGCTACTTACGAAATAAATGAACAATTTAAAGTAACAGGTGCAGTGCAGGATGTAGGTGTTGTGTTTCAGCGTACAGATGTGGAAAATTATCGTTACTACGGTAGTTATGAAACTGAAGGTATTGAACCCTTATTTCCTGAACAGGAAAATACGGAAGCAATCCCTTACTGGGATCTTTTTGAAGATGAAGTGGATGAGAATTTGCAGGATGAGACCTTAGAAGATCCATATGTGACCTGGAGGCCGGTTAAATTTAATACAAGTATGGAATTTGGTTTCGGAAGGGCTTTGCTGCCCTGTGATTACCGTCTTGTGAAAGAAGCCCGGTACATGAACTCCACCGGATTACTGCTATCTGGTGTTAACCGGCCCAAAGGAATAACATTATCCATGACTGCATACTATGATAAGCTTATAACTGAAAAATTTGGGTTTCGGGCGGCTTATACAATTGATGATTATTCTTTTACAAACATAGGTTTAATGGCTCACAGGACTTTTAATAACTTTAATATTTATCTGGCAGCAAATAATTTGCTTGGATTTCCTAATTTCGCAAAAACCAACAGCACTTCCCTGCAATTCGGGATACAATTTATTTTTAATGACAACTAGACAGAGGAGCTTTGCCTGCTTTTGCTAACATAATTATTCTCCTGTCTCTAAATAATATTTTTATGAAAACTGCCATTTTGACCTTTGCTTTAATTTTAACTTTTACAACAGTTAATTCTCAAAACTTAGACGAGTACAAATATATAGTGGTTCCCGAAACCTTCGCATTTTCAGATTCTGTGAATGAGTATCAGCTAAACGCATTAACAAAATTCCTCTTTGAGAAGAACAATTTTAAGGTAATAATGAAGTCAGAAAAGAGACCTTCTGATTTAGAGGCAAATGGGTGCCTGGGCTTATATGCTGATGTTAAAGAAGACTCAAATCTTTTTGTTACTAAACTAATGGTGATCTTGGAGAACTGTAATGGAGAAATTATTTTTCGTTCCAAAGAAGGAAAAAGTCGGGAGAAGGATTTTAAAAGGGCACATCACGAAGCTTTAAGAGAGGCATTTACCTCATTTGAAGATTTAGAATATGAATATGAAGCACAGTCGCTTGATGCTCCAGCCCAAGATCGTATTACAGCCGTTCCCGAAAACAATGGAGAAGTGATGGCAGAAACACCAGCAGAGGATATGAAAGCCGTTAGGAATGAAGAACTGGAAGACGAAGAAATGGAGGAGGTAACGACCAAGAAAGAGGACGGTATAGAGAACTCATATGTTCTTAATAATGCAGTTTATTTTCTTGAAGCAAGTGATTCCGGGTATTCACTTTTTCAGAAAGGAATGGCAGAGCCATTTGCTTCACTTGTAAAATCTGGAGAAGGTGACTCTTTTATATATGCTTCGATTACCAAACAGGGGCTGGCTTATTTTGATGATGAGGGAAACCTTGTTGTGGAGCATTTTAATCGTAATAAAAACACGACTGTGAAAACCATTTACCAGATCCGGAATTAATAGTTGTATTTGTTCTTCCAACGTTTTTTTAAAAATTCCCGTTGTGCGTTTTCCCGCTGATTTTGGCCAGGCTCATAAAATATGGTGTTTTTAATTTCTTCCGGTAAAAATTCTTCCTGCACAAAATTGCCTTCATAATTATGGGCATATTTATAATTATCTCCATAGCCCAGGTCTTTCATTAATTTGGTGGGAGCGTTTCGAATGGACAAAGGAACAGACAAATCACCAGTCTTTTTCACCATACCCAACGCATTGTTGATCGCCATATAGGCCGCATTACTTTTTGGGGAAGTAGCAAGGTAAGTAGTGCACTGGCTAAGTATAATGCGCGCTTCAGGATATCCAATTGTGGTAACTGCCTGAAAGGTATTATTAGCGATAACTAAGGCAGTGGGGTTCGCATTTCCAATATCTTCGCTGGCCAGGATAAGCAATCTACGGGCAATAAATTTAACGTCTTCACCTCCTTCAATCATACGTGCCAGCCAATACACTGCTCCGTTTGGATCGCTTCCCCTTATGGATTTTATAAAAGCTGAGATGATATCGTAATGTTGTTCACCTGTTTTATCATAGAGTACGGTATTCTGCTGAACCTTTTCAAAAACGAGGTCATTTGTTATTTCCACTCCATTTTCTGCCGATGTCACCAATAATTCAAAAATATTAAGAAGTTTTCGTGCATCTCCGCCACTTAGTCGCAATAACGCCTCTGTTTCTTTTAATTTGACTTTTTTGGAGGCTATTACGCTGTCCTCTTTCATGGCACGTTGAAGCAAAGCTACGAGATCCTCTTTGGTAAACGGTTTTAATATATACACCTGACACCTGGAGAGAAGTGCCGAAATTACTTCAAAACTTGGATTTTCTGTGGTTGCGCCTATTAAAGTCACCCAGCCTTTCTCTACCGCTCCTAATAGAGAATCCTGTTGGGATTTACTGAAGCGGTGTATCTCATCTATAAAAAGTATTGGGCTTTTGGTGGTAAAAAGTCCGTCGCTTTTTTTGGCTCTTTCTATAACTTCCCTAACGTCTTTCACTCCGCTACTAATTGCACTAAGCGTAAAAAACGGCCGATCCGATTCTTCGGCAATAATATTGGCGAGGGTGGTTTTTCCAACTCCGGGAGGGCCCCAGAATATCATTGAAGGAATAATTCCCTGTTTCAGTTGTTGCTTAAGAGCACCTTTTTCTCCCACAAGATGCTGCTGACTTAAATAATCCTCTAATTTCTTCGGCCTTAATCGTTCTGCTAATGGTTTGTTCATTCGGCTAAATTAATAATTATGATGACAACTTTTCATTAGGAAGAGGTTTGGTTGCTTTTTTGTAATATTGATCTTAAAACCAAAGTTTTGAAACAGTCCCAGCCATTCACTTTTTCTCCCGGAGTAATAGGGTATCCTGTTATTTTCGTTTTGGCTATCTGGATCGTATTTTGGTTTGAAATAAGGTTTGGCTTCGATTTTAACAATTTTGGTGTAAGACCGGGTAAAGTCGAAGGTTTAAGAGGAGTGATTTTTTCTCCATTTATTCATTCCGGAATAAAACACCTGTTCAATAATACCATTCCTCTTTTTGTCCTCTCTATGGCTCTTTTTTATTTCTATAGAAAAATAAGCTGGCAGGTTCTTTTTCTGGGCTTGCTTTCGTCGGGATTATTAACCTGGCTTATTGGAAGGGAAGCTAATCATATTGGTGCAAGTGGGATTATCTATGTTCTCGCCTCTTTTTTATTTTTTAAAGGGGTTTTCTCCAGGCATTACAGGCTTATTGCACTTTCACTAATAGTGGTTTTCTTATACGGAGGGATGTTATGGTACGTTACCCCTATAGATCCGGAAATTTCCTGGGAAGGACATTTGTCTGGTCTTATTTCCGGATTTTTTCTTTCTCTGATTTACAGAAAAAATATTGCAAAGCCTCCTAAATATGAGTGGGAGAAGCCCGAATATAGAGAGGAGGAAGATGATTTTATGAAGCACTTTGATGAAAATGGGAATTTTATCGAAGATCCTGAGCCGGAAGAATTAAAATACACTTATCATTATAAGTGCTCAAATCAGGAGAAGGAAGGAGATAGAGATTTTTAAATTTTTAACAAAGAACAGACGCGCTATAGCGCGTCTCCACATTCATTTTATCTCCACATCCTATAAAGAATTTCTTTAAAAAGAATTACAACCTCTGCCTTACCACTTCATACAAAATGGCTCCACAGGCAACAGAAACATTTAAAGATTCAATTTTCCCCATCATCGGCAATTTGGCACGATGATTAACTGTTTTTAAAATAGAACTACTTACTCCTTTTGCTTCATTTCCCATAACTATGGCAGTAGGTTTCTTAAGGTCGATGTCGTAAATAGTATCATTTGTTTTTTCAGTTGCGGCCACTAATTGAACATCAGAAGATTGGAGATAAAAGACAGCATCCTTAATATGATTTACCTTACATATAGGGACATTAAAAACCGCACCGGCAGAAGTTTTAACCGCATCAGCATTAAGTGGAGCACCTCCTTTTTCAGGTATAATGATTGCGTTTACGCCGCAGCATTCCGCTGTTCGAATAATTGCACCGAAGTTCCGGACGTCTGTTAATTGGTCAAGGAGTAGGAAAAGGGGAGTAGGACTCATTTTAAAAGCAGACTGCACGACTTCATCCATACTTTTAAATTCTACCGGTGATATACTGGCAACAACACCCTGGTGATTTCCTTTGCTTAGCTTGTTAAGCTTTTCCACGGGGACGTAAGAAATATTATAATTTCCCTGTCTAATTTTATTTTCCAGATCCTTAATAAGATTTCCGGAAAGTCCTTTTTGGAGATAAATTTTATCCAGATTTTTTCCGCTTTCGATAGCTTCAATAACTGCTCTTATTCCGAAAATTTTGGTGGTATCGATTTTATTCATGGGACAAAGATAGTTTTTAAATTCTCCTTTTAAATATTCAGAAATAAAAAACCACCCGGTCTGAGGTGATTCAAGGAGGTATCGCTAATCTGGATCTTAAACTCAACTAATTTTTGAAAAAATTTGTAGAATAACAAAAACTCCTGAAAATTAATTCATTATCGTTTGAATAATGTGTTTTTATTTCTACCTTTGCAAACCCTTAAAATGGGGAGGTAAAATTTATTAAATAATTAGGTAAAAGAAATTATGCCAACAATTTCACAATTAGTACGAAAAGGAAGAGCCAAAATAACTAAGAAGAGTAAATCGGCTGCTTTGGATTCGTGTCCTCAAAGGAGAGGGGTGTGTACCCGTGTGTATACCACCACTCCTAAAAAACCTAACTCGGCTATGAGAAAAGTAGCAAGGGTGAGGTTAACAAACGGAAAAGAGGTGAATGCTTACATTCCGGGAGAAGGTCACAATTTACAAGAGCACTCGATAGTATTAGTTAGAGGTGGAAGGGTGAAGGATTTGCCGGGAGTTAGATACCACATTGTTCGTGGAGCTTTGGATACCGCTGGTGTCGAAGGTAGAACACAACGTAGATCTAAATACGGTGCAAAACGCCCTAAGAAGTAAAACAAGGTTAGAAGTTAAAGGTGAGAAAGAATTTTCTTTTTTATCGATAGCAATTAACAATTAACTTATTACAAAGAAGAAATGAGAAAAAGACAGGCCAAGAAAAGACCACTTTTGCCAGATCCTAAGTTTAATGATCAGCTTGTTACACGTTTTGTGAACATGATGATGTGGGATGGGAAAAAGTCGGTTGCCTTTAAAATTTTCTACGACGCAATTGATGTGGTAGAACAAAAGAAACAAGACGAAGAAAAAACTGGTTTGGAAATTTGGAAAGACGCTCTTTCTAACGTTATGCCACACGTAGAAGTGCGAAGCAGGCGTGTTGGTGGTGCAACATTCCAGATACCTATGCAAATCAGGCCAGACAGGAAAGTTTCAACTGCAATGAAGTGGTTGATTAGTTTTGCTCGTAAGAGAAATGAAAAAGCTATGGCTCAAAAATTGGCTGCAGAAATTCTTGCTGCTGCTAAGGAAGAAGGTGCTGCAGTTAAAAGAAGGGTAGATACTCATAAGATGGCTGAAGCTAACAAAGCATTCTCTCACTTTAGATTCTAAAAAAATGGCACAAAGAGATTTAAAATATACAAGAAATATAGGGATAGCAGCTCATATTGATGCTGGTAAAACAACAACAACAGAGCGTATCCTTTATTATACTGGTGTAAGTCACAAAATTGGAGAGGTTCATGACGGTGCTGCAACGATGGACTGGATGGAGCAGGAGCAGGAAAGAGGTATTACTATTACTTCGGCTGCAACACACTGTAAGTGGATGTACAAAGACCAGGAATTTACGGTAAATATTATCGATACTCCGGGGCACGTTGACTTTACTGTAGAGGTAGAGCGTTCATTGCGTGTTTTGGATGGTATGGTTGCATTGTTTAGTGCGGTAGACGGGGTAGAGCCTCAGTCTGAAACTGTATGGAGACAGGCAGATAAGTATAAAGTTCCGCGTTTAGGATTTGTAAATAAAATGGACCGTCAGGGTGCTGACTTCTTTAACGTATGTAAGCAGGTTAAGGAAATGTTGGGAGGTAATCCTGTTCCTTTACAAGTTCCAATCGGGGATGAAATTGACTTTAAAGGAGTTGTAGATCTTATCTCCAAGAAGGCGGTTATCTGGAGCGATGAAGATATGGGGATGACTTACGAGATCATTGACATTCCTGAAGAGCTTAAAGCAGATGTTCAAAAATATCGTACTCAGCTTGTTGAGGCTGTTGCAGAGTATGACGAAGCTTTAATGGAGAAATTCTTCGAAGATGAAGATTCTATTACAGAAGACGAAATTATTGCTGCGTTAAGAGCTGCTACTATAGATATGTCTATTATACCTATGATGTGTGGTTCAGCCTTTAAGAATAAGGGTGTTCAGGCAATGCTTGATGCTGTGATGAGATATTTACCTTCTCCGGTAGATGTAGAGGCTATCGAAGGTACTAATCCAGAAACAGGTGAAGAAGAAAAACGTAAGCCTAATGTAGATTCTCCATTTTCTGCGCTTGCATTTAAAATTGCTACCGATCCTTTCGTAGGTCGTTTGGCTTTCTTTAGGACGTATTCAGGTACGCTTGATGCTGGTTCTTATGTGTTGAACGTGCGTTCAGGTAAAAAAGAACGCATTTCACGTATCTATCAGATGCACTCCAATAAACAGGAGCCGATAGATAAAATTGAAGCTGGGGATATTGGTGCGGCAGTAGGATTTAAAGATATTAAAACAGGAGATACTCTTACAGATGTAAATCATCCTATTGTTCTTGAGTCTATGACGTTCCCTGCACCGGTAATTGGTATTGCTGTTGAGCCTAAAACTAAGGCCGATGTGGATAAAATGGGTATGGCTTTGGCTAAACTAGCTGAAGAGGATCCAACGTTCCAGGTGAAGACTGATGAGAATTCCGGTCAAACCATTATTTCCGGTATGGGAGAATTGCATATCGAGATCTTGGTAGATCGTTTGAAAAGAGAATTTAAGGTTGAAGTAAACGAAGGTCAACCTCAGGTTGAGTATAAGGAGACGGTAACCAGGAGCGCAGATCATAGGGAGGTTTATAAGAAACAGTCCGGTGGTCGTGGTAAGTTTGCTGATATTGTTTTTGAAATGGGTCCTGCGGACGAAGATTTTGAAGGTCCGGGACTTCAGTTCGTAGATGAAATTAAAGGTGGGCGTATTCCTAAAGAATTTGTTCCTTCAGTTCAGAAAGGATTCACAGAGGCTATGAAACACGGTCCTCTTGCTGGATTCCAGATGGATACCTTAAAAGTTGTTTTGAAAGACGGATCTTTCCACCCTGTGGATTCTGATCAATTGTCTTTCGAATTGGCTGCTAAGATGGGATATAAGGCAGCTGCGAAGAAAGCAGGGGCTGTTATCCTTGAGCCAATTATGAAAAATGAAGTTGTTACTCCGGAAGAAAACATGGGTGATATTGTTGGTGACCTTAACAGAAGAAGAGGTCAGGTAAATAGTATGTCTGACAGATCTGGAGCTAAAGTTGTTAAAGCTGAAGTGCCACTTTCTGAAATGTTTGGTTATGTGACCACATTAAGAACATTATCTTCGGGTAGAGCAACGTCAACAATGGAATTCTCTCATTATGCTGAAACGCCTTCTAATATTTCTGAAGACGTGATTAAAGCAGCAAAGGGTACATCAAACGAATAATATTAGGAAAATGAGTCAGAAAATAAGAATAAAACTAAAATCTTACGATCACAACCTGGTAGATAAATCTGCTGAAAAGATTGTAAAAACCGTAAAGACTACGGGTGCTGTGGTTACCGGACCAATTCCGTTACCTACGCATAAAAAAATCTTTACAGTATTGCGTTCGCCTCACGTGAACAAGAAATCCAGAGAGCAGTTTCAGTTAAGCTCTTATAAAAGACTTCTTGATATCTACAGTTCTTCTTCAAAAACTATTGATGCTTTGATGAAGCTGGAATTGCCAAGTGGGGTAGAAGTAGAGATTAAGGTGTGATAACATTATAGGCTGAAAATTGCCATTTTCAGTGACATGTCCCGAGCAGTTGGCGAGGGAAAAACGGAGAAAGATACATTCAGGGCAGAAGTATTTTTCTGCCCTGAATTTTTTAAGAGTATGCAATTTTCGACCTCACCCTAGGGAGGAAATGGCTTTAAATAAAAAATAGGGAATAAAAATCATTAATAATTAATATTTATGTCTGGGTTAATAGGAAAAAAAATAGGCATGACCAGCATCTTTGACGAAAATGGGAAAAATGTCCCATGTACCGTTATAGAAGCGGGACCATGCGTAATTACCCAAGTCAGAACCAATGAGGTTGACGGGTACGAAGCACTTCAACTTGGTTTCGATGACGCAAAGACTGCAAACAGGGCTGCCACAGGGCATGCTAAAAAGGCAGGAAGCGCTCCAAAGCGTAGAGTCGTTGAATTCCAGGGATTTGGAGGGGATTATAAATTAGGCGACGCTATAACTGTGGAGCATTTTGCTGAAGGTGAATTTGTTGATATAGCAGGTACATCTAAAGGTAAAGGTTTTCAGGGTGTTGTTAAAAGACACGGTTTTGGTGGTGTAGGTCAGGCGACCCACGGGCAGCATAACCGTTTAAGAGCTCCTGGTTCTATTGGTGCTGCATCATATCCTGCGAGAGTTTTTAAGGGAATGAAGATGGCCGGTAGAATGGGTGGAGAAAAAGTAAAAGTTGAAAACCTGAGAGTTTTAAAAGTGGTTGCAGATAAGAACCTTTTAGTAGTAAAAGGAGCTGTTCCGGGACACAAAAACTCATACGTAATCATTAGTAAGTAATGGAAGTAGCAGTTTTAGATATAAAAGGAAAAGAAACAGGAAGAAAGGCCAGCCTTTCTGATGCTGTTTTCGCTATAGAGCCAAATGATCATGCTGTTTATCTTGATGTTAAGCAGTATTTGGCTAATCAACGCCAGGGAACTCACGCAGCCAAAGAGCGTGCTGAGATCTCCGGGAGTACTCGTAAGATAAAGAAGCAAAAAGGTACTGGTACAGCACGTGCTGGTAGTATTAAATCTCCAATCTTTAGAGGTGGTGGACGTGTTTTTGGTCCAAGACCAAGAAATTACGGTTTTAAATTGAATAAAAACCTGAAGCGTTTGGCTAGAAAATCTGCTTTATCTATTAAGGCAAATGATAAGTCAATTATCGTTGTGGAAGATTTTCAATTTGATGCTCCTAAGACCAAAAATTTCAAAGATGTTTTGAAGGCTCTGGGTCTTGAAAGTAAAAAATCTTTGATAGTGTTGGGCGGGTCAAATAAAAACGTATATTTGTCATCACGAAATTTGAAGACCTCTGAAGTTGTAAACAGCACAGAATTAAGCACTTATAAGATTTTAAATGCAAATAATATAGTGTTTTTGGAAGGTTCTCTGGAAGGAATTGAGTCGAATTTAAGTAAATAAACGATATGAGTATCTTAATAAAACCTATTATTACAGAGAAAGCCACGGCTGATAGTGAGTTGAACAACTGCTATTCTTTTGTGGTGGATAATAAGGCGAATAAGATTGAAATTAAAGATGCGGTTGAGTCTGCTTATGGCGTTTCAGTTACTAAAGTTCGCACAATGAATGTCCGTCCGGATCGCAAAACCAGATATACGAAATCTGGTATGATCACTGGTAAAACTTCGGCTTATAAGAAAGCTTTAGTACAGGTGACGGAAGGTGAAACTATTGATTTATACAGTAATCTTTAAGATTAAAAAATGTCAGTTAGAAAATTAAAACCAATCACCCCTGGTCAGCGTTTTAGAGTAGTTAATGGGTTTGACGCCATTACTACTGATAAGCCGGAGAAAAGCTTATTGGCTCCGATAAAAAAATCAGGTGGTAGAAACAGTCAGGGAAAAATGACCATGCGCTATAAAGGTGGTGGTCATAAAAGACGTTACAGAGTAGTTGATTTTAAAAGGGACAAGCAGGGTATTCCTGCTACTGTAGCGAGTATACAGTACGATCCTAATAGAACGGCCTTTATCGCTTTATTGAATTATCAGGATGGTGAGAAAAGGTATATTATTGCTCAAAACGGTCTACAGGTAGATCAGAATGTTGTATCAAGCAATGAAGCTGCGGCTCCTGAAATTGGAAATGCAATGCCTTTGGCTAACATTCCTCTTGGTACGGTTATTTCTTGTATCGAGTTAAGAGCTGGTCAGGGAGCAGTTATGGCGCGTAGTGCCGGTGCTTTCGCTCAGTTATTGGCAAGAGAAGGTAAATATGCGACCATAAAACTTCCTTCGGGAGAGATTAGAAGGGTGCTTTCTACATGTATGGCTACTATTGGTGCTGTTTCAAACAGCGATCACCAGTTGCAAATTTCTGGTAAGGCTGGTAGAAAACGTTGGTTGGGTAGAAGACCAAGAACAAGACCTGTCGTGATGAACCCTGTTGATCACCCAATGGGTGGTGGTGAAGGTAGGGCTTCAGGTGGACACCCTCGTTCTAGAAAAGGTTTACCTGCAAAAGGTTTCAAAACCCGTTCTAAAACCAAATCGAGTAATAAATATATTGTAGAACGTAGAAAGAAATAATAAGATATGGCACGTTCATTAAAAAAAGGACCTTACGTTCACTATAAGTTAGATAAGAAGGTAGCTCAAAACGTTGAGTCTGGTAAAAAAGCGGTTATCAAAACCTGGTCACGCGCTTCTATGATTACTCCAGATTTTGTTGGGCAAACTATCGCAGTACACAACGGGAAACAGTTTGTTCCTGTTTATGTGACTGAGAACATGGTAGGGCATAAACTAGGAGAATTTTCACCAACCCGCTCTTTTAGAGGGCATGCTGGTGCGAAAAATAAAGGTAAAAGATAATTGAAGCTATGGGAGTTCGTAAAAGAGAAAGAGCAGAGCAAATAAAAGAAGCCAAAAAACAGGTAGCTTTTGCAAAGTTAAATAACTGCCCTACTTCGCCAAGAAAGATGCGCTTAGTTGCGGATTTGGTTCGTGGAGAGAAAGTAGAAAAAGCGCTTCAGATATTAAAATTCAGTCAGAAGGAAGCGTCAGGACGCGTAGAGAAGCTTTTGCTTTCTGCTATCGCTAACTGGCAGTCGAAGAATGAAGATGCAAATCTTGAGGAGGCTGAATTATTTGTGAAAGAGATTCGTGTAGACGGTGGGAGTATGTTGAAAAGACTTCGTCCGGCACCACAGGGTCGAGCACACCGAATTAGAAAGAGATCCAATCACGTAACATTGGTGCTTGGAGCAAACAACAATACACAAAGCTAAGAAGAGTATGGGACAGAAGACAAATCCAATCGGAAATCGCCTTGGTATTATCAGAGGATGGGAATCCAACTGGTACGGAGGAAATGACTACGGCGACAAATTAGCCGAAGACGATAAGATTAGAAAGTACATCCATGCTCGCCTCTCGAAAGCGAGTGTATCCAGGGTAATTATTGAGCGTACCCTAAAGCTTGTAACCGTTACTATCACCACTGCCAGACCGGGTATTATTATTGGGAAAGGTGGCCAGGAGGTAGACAAGCTGAAAGAAGAGCTTAAGAAGATTACCGATAAAGAGGTTCAAATTAACATCTTTGAAATTAAAAGACCAGAACTTGATGCTCATTTAGTAGCATCCAGTGTTGCGAGACAAATTGAGAATCGTATCTCTTACCGTCGTGCAATAAAAATGGCTGTTGCGGCTGCAATGAGGATGAATGCTGAAGGAATCAAAATACAGATTTCCGGACGTTTAAACGGTGCTGAAATGGCACGTAATGAATCCTACAAAGATGGAAGAATTCCTTTGTCGACTTTTAGGGCCGATATTGATTATGCTTTAGTTGAAGCTCATACTACTTATGGTAGGTTGGGTGTTAAAGTGTGGATCATGAAAGGTGAAGTGTACGGAAAAAGAGAACTTTCCCCACTTGTTGGTCTTGCAAAGAAACAAGGAGGTAAAGGAGGATCCGCTCGGGGTGGTAACAAATCACGTCGTAGAAAGTAATTTTTTAAAGTAAAGAAAAATGTTACAACCTAAAAGAACAAAATATCGTAAGCAACAAAAAGGCCGCATGAAAGGAAATGCCGGAAGAGGGCATAGACTTTCAAATGGAACTTTTGGGATTAAATCAGTTGATTCCAGTTTCATTACATCTCGCCAAATAGAGGCTGCGCGTATTGCTGCTACTCGTTACATGAAAAGGGAAGGGTCTATCTGGATTAAAATATTTCCGGATAAGCCAATTACAAAGAAACCTCTTGAAGTACGTATGGGTAAAGGTAAAGGTGCTGTAGAGTATTGGGCAGCTGTTGTGAAACCAGGGAGGATTATGTTTGAAATTGGCGGAGTGTCAATGGATGTTGCTAAAGAGGCTTTACGTCTTGCAGCGCAAAAACTTCCTGTGAAAACTAAATTTGTTGTAGCTAGAGATTATCAAGCTTAATATATAATTTTATGAAACAATCAGAAGTAAAAGAACTGTCTGTGGCAGAATTACAAGAAGAGCTTGGAAAATCTAGAAAAGCATATTCAGATTTGAAAATGGCTCACGCGGTCTCGCCACTGGAGAACCCTATACAGTTAAGAACTGTAAGAAGAAGCATAGCGAGGCTTGCTACAGAGTTAAATAAAAGAGAACAACAATAATTGTTATTCTGCTGAAAGATGGAAAAAAGAAACTTAAGAAAAGAGCGTGTAGGCGTAGTTACAAGTAATAAAATGCAGAAATCCATAGTGGTTTCTGAGGTTAAGAAAGTAAAACACCCTATGTACGGAAAGTTCGTTTTAAAAACTAAAAAGTACGTAGCGCACGACGAGACAAACGACTGCAACGAGGGAGATACTGTAAGGATTATGGAGACAAGACCTTTAAGTAAATCCAAGAGTTGGAGGCTAGTAGAAATAATTGAAAGAGCGAAGTAAACCATGGTACAACAAGAGTCCAGACTAAGAGTAGCAGATAATACAGGTGCTAAAGAAGTTTTAGCTATACGTGTATTAGGAGGTACAAAGAAAAGATACGCTTCTGTTGGAGACAAGATAGTTGTCAGTGTAAAAGAAGCTACACCTAACGGAAATATTAAGAAGGGTACAGTTTCAACAGCAGTTGTTGTGCGTACCAGGAAAGAAGTTCGCAGGCCAGACGGATCTTATATTCGTTTTGATGATAATGCCTGTGTTCTTTTAAACCCAACCGGTGAAATGCGTGGTACACGTGTATTTGGCCCGGTGGCAAGAGAACTTCGTGATAAGCAATTCATGAAAATTGTATCATTGGCACCAGAAGTGCTTTAATACATTAAAAAGATGACAAAGCTTAAAATAAAATCAGGAGATACTGTTCGCATTATTGCCGGAGAGCATAAAGGGCAGGAAGGTAAAGTGCAAAAAGTACTTCTGGATAAGAATAAGGCTATTGTGGAAGGTGTAAATGAGATCTCTAAACATGAGAAACCAAGTGCAGCTAATCCACAAGGAGGCATTAAAAAGAAAGAAGCTCCTATTCATGTATCTAATCTTGCGCTTATTGACAAGAATGGTGAAACAACAAGAGTTGGTTACAAAACGGAGGATGGAAAGAAAGTGAGATTTTCCAAAAAATCTAATGAAGTAATATAGTTATGGCATACGTACCAAGACTTAGACAAGAATATAACGACAGAGTAAAATCTGCTCTTACAGAAGAATTCAGCTACTCCAATATTATGGAGGTGCCAAAGCTTGAGAAGATAGTAATAAGCCGTGGAGTTGGTGGAGCTGTTGCAGATAAAAAGCTTATTGATTACGCTTTAGATGAATTAACTGCTATTAGCGGTCAAAAGGCAGTATCTACAATTTCAAAAAAGGATGTCGCTTCATTTAAACTACGTAAAGGAATGCCAATTGGTGCTAAAGTTACTTTGCGGGGATATAGAATGTATGAATTTTTAGATCGTTTAATTACCAGTGCACTGCCACGTGTACGTGATTTCAACGGAATTAAGGCAAACGGTTTTGATGGTAGGGGAAATTATAATCTGGGTGTTACAGAACAGATCATTTTTCCTGAAATTGATATTGATGCAGTTAACAGAATTGCTGGAATGGATATCACATTTGTCACCACAGCCGCTACCGATAAGGAAGCTAAATCATTGTTAACCGAACTAGGATTACCTTTTAAAAAGAATTAATTATGGCTAAAGAATCAATGAAAGCCCGTGAGGTGAAGAGACAAAAAATGGTAGAAAAGTACGCTGAAAAACGTAAGGCTTTGAAAGAAGCCGGAGATTATGAGGCGTTACAGAAATTACCAAAGAATGCTTCTCCCGTACGTTTGCACAATCGTTGTAAACTAACAGGCAGGCCAAGAGGTTATATGAGACAATTTGGTCTTTCTCGAGTTACTTTTAGAGAAATGGCTAACAATGGTCTTATTCCTGGAGTAAGAAAAGCTAGTTGGTAATAATATAGAATGGGTTGAAGGTTCGGGGATTCCGAAAACCACTACCACAAATAAATAGAAATGAATACAGATCCGATTGCAGATTATTTGACGAGGATTAGAAATGCTGTTGCGGCAAACCACAGAGTGGTTGAGATCCCGGCTTCTAACCTTAAGAAGGAGATTACAAAAATTTTATTCGATCAGGGATATATCCTTAGTTACAAATTCGAAGATGCTACCGCTCAGGGAAGTATAAAAATAGCTCTTAAGTATGATAAATCTACTAAAGAGTCTGTGATTAAAGATATTCAAAGAATAAGTAAACCTGGTTTACGTAAGTATGCCGGTGCCAGTGAGCTACCTAGAATTTTAAATGGTTTGGGTATTGCTATTGTCTCTACTTCTCACGGAGTAATGACGGGGAAACAGGCGCAAGCTGAGAAAGTTGGTGGCGAGGTATTGTGTTACGTTTACTAATACTTAAAAGACTTAAACAATGTCAAGAATAGGTAAAAGCCCAGTTGCAATTCCAGAAGGTGTTGATGTTAACATTGATGGAAATGTAATAACGGTAAAAGGAAAATTAGGAGAACTTAAGCAGGAAATTAATGACATCGATTTTAAAATCGAAGAAGGAGTTATTTATTTTGAGCGATCTTCTGAAAAAAGTGACCAGAAAGCAAAGCATGGTTTGTACCGCGCTTTGGTTAATAATATGATAACTGGTGTTACTGAAGGATATACCAAGCAATTAGAATTGGTAGGTGTAGGTTATAGAGCATCTAACCAAGGTCAAAAATTAGATTTGGCTGTTGGGTATTCCCATAATATTGTGCTAGATTTGGCGCCCGAAGTTAAAGTGGAAACAGTTTCTGAAAAAGGGAAAAACCCTGTCATAAAGCTGACTTCTTACGACAAACAATTGGTTGGACAAATTGCGGCTAAAATCCGCTCATTTAGAACGCCAGAGCCTTACAAAGGTAAAGGTATCAAGTTTGTTGGAGAACAATTAAGAAGAAAAGCAGGTAAATCAGCTTAATAAAGTTTAGATATGGCATTTTCAAAAGAAAAGAGAAGACAAAAGATAAAGAAGCGTATCCGTAGGGATATCACAGGAACTGGGAGCCGTCCAAGATTATCTGTGTTTAGGAGTAATAAAGAAATTTATGCTCAGATTATAGATGATGTTGAAGGTAAAACTTTGGCAGCAGCTTCTTCCAGGGATAAAGAGATTTCTTCAGCTGAAGGTAAGATGGAACAAGCTACTTTGGTAGGTAAAGCCCTTGCTGAAAAAGCGAAGGAAGCTGGAATAGAAACTATTTCTTTCGATAGAGGTGGTTACTTGTATCACGGAAGAGTTAAATCATTAGCAGAAGGTGCTCGCGAAGGAGGACTAAAATTCTAAGAAATTATGTATCAAGATTATAAAAACGTAGAGCACGTAAAACCAGGAGGATTAGAATTAAAAGACCGTCTTGTTGGAGTTCAGCGTGTTACAAAAGTTACTAAAGGAGGTAGAGCATTTGGTTTCTCTGCTATTGTGGTAGTTGGGGATGAAAACGGTGTTGTAGGACAAGGCCTTGGGAAATCCAAAGAAGTTGCAGACGCTATTTCCAAAGCTGTAGAAGATGCTAAAAAGAATTTAGTGAGAATTCCTTTAACGAAAGGAACCCTTCCACATGAACAAAAAGGTAAGTATGGTGGAGCAAGAGTATTGTTGCTTCCGGCTGCTACCGGTACTGGTATAATCGCGGGTGGTGCAATTCGTGCTGTACTGGAATCAGTAGGGGTACACGATGTACTTTCTAAAAACCAGGGATCTTCCAACCCTCATAACGTAGTAAAAGCAACTTTTGATGCTTTGCTGCAATTGCGTAGTGCAGAGACTGTTGCTAAGCAAAGAGGTATTTCGTTACAAAAGGTTTTTAAAGGATAAATCAAGGACAGAAATGGGAAAGATTAAAGTTACAAAAGTAAGAAGTGCTATTAACCGTAGTAAAAACCAAAAATTGGTTCTTGAGTCTTTAGGACTTAAGAAAATTGGTCAAACGGTGGAGCATGAAGACACGCCAAACATCCTTGGTATGGTAAATAAAGTTAAACATTTAGTTTCTGTAGAAGAAACAAAATAATAATACACATGGATTTAAGTAACTTACGACCTGCAGAAGGTTCAGTTAAAAGTAATAACAAGCGTGTAGGCCGCGGAGAAGGATCCGGAAAAGGTGGTACAGCTACCAGAGGACATAAAGGTGCTAAATCACGTTCTGGTTACTCCAAGAAGATTGGATTTGAAGGAGGTCAGATGCCGCTTCAGCGCCGTGTGCCTAAATTCGGATTTAACAACAGAAATCGTAAAGTATATCAGGGTGTAAATTTAGATACTCTTCAATCTCTTGTAGATGAGGGTAGGATTAACGATACCGTGAATATGGATGTTCTTGTTGATAACGGATTAGCTGGTAAGAACGAGCTTGTTAAGATATTAGGTAGAGGTGAATTAAAAGCAAAGTTGAAAATATCTGTTCATAAATTTACTGCCTCAGCGAAAGAAGCTATCGAAGCTGCCGGAGGTGAAGTTGTTACTTTATAATAGATAAACAAATGAAATTCATCAATACTATTAAGAATATTTGGAAAATCGAGGAGCTAAAAAACAGAATTTTAGTGACCCTCGGTTTACTCCTTGTATATCGTTTTGGAGCACAGGTGGTGCTTCCCGGGATAGACGCGTCTCAATTGGCAAACCTTGCCAATCAAACAGATGGAGGGCTTTTAGGTCTTCTTAATGCGTTTACAGGCGGGGCATTTTCTAATGCTTCCGTTTTTGCTTTGGGAATTATGCCTTATATCTCGGCTTCCATTGTAGTTCAATTGATGGGGATTGCTATTCCTTATCTTCAGAAGTTACAGAAGGAGGGAGAAAGCGGTAGAAGAAAAATTAACCAGATTACACGCTGGTTAACCATAGCTATAACTCTGGTACAAGGTCCTGGTTACATCTACAACTTATTTGCTACCCTTCCGCAGGGCGCTTTTATGTTGGGTGACACTATCACTTTTGTGGCTTCTTCTGTAATAATCCTTACCACTGGAACTATTTTTGCTATGTGGTTGGGGGAAAAAATTACAGATAAAGGTATTGGTAATGGTATTTCATTATTGATTATGGTGGGTATTATTGCAACCTTGCCACAAGCTTTTATTCAGGAATTCGCTTCCAGGGTTTTCGAATCTAATGGAGGTTTAATTATGATTCTTATCGAACTTGTTATCTGGTTTGCTATTATACTTGCATCTGTGATGTTGGTCATGGCGGTTCGTCAGATCCCTGTTCAATATGCCAGAAGAAGTGCATCTGGCGGTTACGAGAAGAATGCTTTTGGTTCAAGACAATATATTCCGTTAAAGCTAAATGCTTCAGGGGTTATGCCTATAATCTTTGCTCAGGCAATTATGTTTATACCTCTGGCTGTTGTTGGTGTTTCAGATTCCGACGCAGCGCAAGGTTTAGCTACGGTTTTTAGTGATATTTTCGGATTTTGGTATAATCTTGTGTTTGCTTTATTGATCATTATTTTCACATATTTCTATACAGCGATCACTGTACCAACGAATAAAATGGCTGATGACCTTAAAAGAAGTGGAGGTTTTATTCCGGGAATTCGTCCTGGGACTGAAACTGCCGAATTTTTAGACCGGGTAATGTCTCAAATTACTTTACCAGGCTCTATATTTCTTGCCTTAATCGCCGTGTTCCCGGCTATTGTGGTTAGTTTGTTGGGTGTGCAACAAAATTGGGCTTTGTTTTTTGGAGGTACCTCACTTTTAATTATGGTGGGAGTTGCGATTGATACAATGCAACAAGTGAATTCATATTTACTTAACAGGCATTATGACGGATTAATGAAATCAGGTAAAAATAGAAAAGCAGTAGCTTAATTATGGCAAAACAACCAGCAATTGAACAGGACGGAACTATTATTGAAGCATTATCTAATGCTATGTTTCGTGTTGAATTAGAAAATGGTCACGTTGTGACTGCACATATCTCTGGTAAGATGCGTATGCACTACATAAAATTATTGCCTGGAGATAAAGTGAAACTTGAAATGAGCCCTTATGATTTAACTAAGGCGCGAATTACTTACAGATACTAATTTCAAATTGAGCTATTAAATATATTTTCAGTACTTTTGCAACCTGAAAAAAATTATGTAGCGTAAATATTGGAGATGAAAGTTTTATATTCTATCCAATAATCATAAAAAACTGAAGAGATGAAAGTTAGAGCATCAATAAAAAAAAGAAGTGCCGACTGCAAAATTGTGCGCAGGAAAGGCAGACTTTACGTA
>NZ_JAVRHP010000046.1:0-26616 GCF_031846505.1 Autumnicola edwardsiae | reverse complement strand
TTGGAGTAGTTGTAGGTGTGCCTCTTTTTGGGTTTATCGGCTTAATATTTGGGCCTATCCTTATTTCTTTGTTCCTGTTAATTCTGAAGATATATAAGAAAGAGTACGGCAATGCACACGATAGATTGTAGAAGTAAAAACTATTAAAATTTGAAATAATGTTAGAAAAAAAGCTAAACGATTTGGACGAAAAATACCTGAAAGACGGGGCCGCTAAGATCAAGGACGGAGATGTAGAAATTGCTGCGGAAAATCAGGAGCAAATTTCAGACAAGATCCTTAACTCCAGCATGTTGAAAAAATATACTGAAATAGGTAAACTAATGTTCGGTATGTTACAGGATTACCGAAGCGGTACTTATAAGAATATTCCATGGTTTACGATTGCCGCTGTCACATTTGCACTCCTGTATGTTCTAAATCCTTTTGATGTTGTTCCGGACTTTATCCCGGGATTAGGTTATATAGATGATTTTGCAATTATGACTGTAACCCTGAGATTCCTGGAAACAGATTTACACAGCTATCTTGACTGGAAACTCGCTGAAGGAGATTCCGGAGAAGAGGAAGAACCGGAAAACGCTTAATTAAATTAGTTTACTGTTGTTTTTTTTAAAGCTCTATGGCGTTCTCTGGCCAGTAAAGTGTTCTTTAACAGCATAGAAACCGTCATAGGGCCAACACCTCCGGGAACCGGGGTAATATAAGATGCACGTTTACTAACGTTCTCAAAATCCACATCTCCTTTAATGATATATCCTCGGGGACTATCTTCATCTGGGACGCGGGTGATCCCAACGTCTATAATCACCGCATCATCTTTAATCATTTCGCCTTTAAGAAAATCGGGAATACCAACAGCGATGATAATAATATCTGCCTGGGAGGTAATTTGTGTAATGTTTTTAGTGAACTCGTGGGTAAGTGTAACAGTGGAATTACCCGGGAATCCGCTACGGCCCATCAAAATACTCATTGGCCGGCCCACAATGTAACTTCTTCCAATCACCACAGTATGTTTTCCTTTGGTAGGAATGTCATACCGCTCTAAAAGCTCTAAAATTCCAAAAGGTGTCGCCGGAATAAAAGAGGTCATATCAAAAGCCATTTTCCCAAAGTTGGTAGGATGAAACCCATCCACATCTTTATCTGGATCTACAGCCAATAAAACCTTTTGAGTGTCGATTTGTTTTGGTAACGGCAGCTGAACGATAAACCCGTCGATATCATCATTGGCATTAAGCTCTTCAATTTTATCCAGCAATTCCAGTTCACTAACAGTGGATGGTAATCTGTAAAGAGAAGATTCGAAACCCACCTGCTTGCAGGATTTCACCTTACTATTTACGTAAGTAAGACTTGCGCCGTCGTTTCCAACAATAATTGCAGCCAAATGCGGAACTTTTTCTCCGCGTTCTTTCATTTTTGTAACCTCTTCAGCAATTTCATCTTTAATGTCGTTGCTGATTTTCTTACCGTCGAGTATTGTCATATTTCAGTTTGCAGTATCTGTAAGCCCCACCCGGCCTCCCCGGGGGGAGGAGAGTAATGCGATTAGTTTGTAAAATTCCCCCTTCGGGGGTTCAGGGGGCTTCTTCTACTTCATCCCCTTCATCATATTCATCATCTGCCGGCCACCGCCGCCCTGCATCATTTTCATCATTTTTCCCATCTGATTGAATTGCTTCAGCAGTTGGTTTACTTCCTGAACAGAAGTTCCTGAACCTTTCCCGATTCTTTTCTTTCTGCTGGAATTGATGATTTTCGGATTACTTCTTTCTTCCGGAGTCATCGAATGGATTATAGCTTCAATTCCTTTAAACGCATCATCATCAATATCTACATCCTTCAGCATTTTTCCTGCTCCCGGAATCATCCCTAGAAGGTCTTTCATAGACCCCATCTTCTTAATTTGCTGAAGCTGATTCAGAAAATCATCAAATCCGAATTTATTCTTGGCAATTTTCTTCTGAAGTTTTCTCGCTTCCTCTTCATCATACTGCTCCTGCGCACGCTCCACAAGGGAAACAACGTCTCCCATCCCCAAAATCCTATCTGCCATACGGGAAGGATAGAACACATCCATAGCATCCATCTTCTCACCGGTACCAATAAATTTGATAGGTTTGTTTACAACAGATTTAATCGAGATTGCCGCACCACCACGAGTATCACCATCTAATTTTGTAAGGATAACCCCGTCAAAATTAAGACGCTCGTTAAAGGTTTTTGCAGTATTTACCGCATCCTGCCCGGTCATGGAATCTACCACAAACAACGTTTCCTGCGGTTGGATGGCACGGTGGATATCAGCAATTTCGGTCATCATCGCCTCGTCTATGGCCAGACGACCCGCGGTATCTATAATTACCGCATTGTGCCCGTTTTCTTTAGCATACGCAATGGCAGCCTTGGAAATTGCAACCGGATCCTGATTCCCTTCGTCACTAAAAACCTCAACACCAACCTGCTCTCCAACTACATGAAGCTGGTTGATCGCCGCCGGCCTGTAAACATCACAGGCAACCAAAAGTGGTTTTTTAGTTTTTTTATTTTTAAGATAATTCGCAAGTTTTGCTGAAAAAGTCGTCTTACCACTACCCTGCAAACCAGACATTAGTATTACAGAAGGATTTCCTGAAAGGTTTACTCCTGCAGCTTCACCACCCATGAGTTGGGTTAGCTCATCTTTTACAAGCTTTACCAACATCTGGCCTGGTTTTAAGGCCGTAAGTACGTCCTGTCCAAGTGCCTTTTCCTTAACCTTACTGGTAAATTCCTTTGCAATCTTATAGTTAACATCGGCATCTACTAAAGCCCGTCGCACTTCTTTTAAAGTCTCGGCTACGTTTATTTCGGTAATCTGGCCATGCCCTTTTAAGACGTGAAAGGCATTATCTAACTTGTCACTTAAATTATCAAACATATTCTTGCTACGTTTTTAAGAATTGCAAAGATAAGGATTGACAGGTTAGTTACAAAGGCAGTTATGTGGAAAAGATTGAAGATTACATTGTTTGCCTCAACAAAAAAACCACCATACAAAAAGCACAGTGGTTTCTTAATCAAGATTTATTCTGAAGCCTAATTTCTCCTTCTGCCGTAATTACCATTGGATTTAGACTTGTTATTATTCCTTCGGGGACGATTGTTTGCCTTATTTTCAGCCTTTCTTTCAAGAACCTCATCAAGACTTTCGGTAGGTTCAAAGCCAGTTAATACTTCTTTTTCAAGAGTTTCTCCAAGAAGTTTTTCAATACCCCTAACGTATTCATTTTCGTCTACACTTACCAAAGATATTGCTTCTCCACTGGCTCCTGCCCTTCCTGTGCGCCCAATTCTATGCACATAATCTTCCGGAATATTGGGAAGTTCATAATTTACAACATGCGGCAAAAGCGGAATATCCAGACCACGGGCGGCAATATCTGTCGCCACAAGAACGCGTACCCTTCCCCTTTTAAATCCGTCCAAAGCTTTTGTTCGCGCACCCTGGCTTTTGTTTCCGTGGATTGCTGCGGAAGTGATTCCTGTTTTCTCCAGTTTCTGACTTAGACGATTTGCCCCGTGTTTGGTTCTTGTGAAAACAAGCACCTGTTCCCAGTTCCCATCGGAAATTAATTTAGTGATCAAAGCGGTTTTTTTAGATTTATTGGTCCTATAAACCTTTTGATCTACTTTTTCTGCTGTAGTATTTTCGGGAGTGGCCTCAACTAGTACAGGCTTGGTAAGAAAGGTATTTGCCAGTTTTTTGATCTCCTTCGAGAAAGTTGCGGAGAACAACAAATTCTGACGCCTCTCCGGCATAAGTGCAAGGATTTTCTTGATATCTCTAAGAAAACCC
Source organism: Autumnicola edwardsiae (assembly GCF_031846505.1). Taxonomy (NCBI): domain Bacteria; kingdom Pseudomonadati; phylum Bacteroidota; class Flavobacteriia; order Flavobacteriales; family Flavobacteriaceae; genus Autumnicola; species Autumnicola edwardsiae. The sequence continues at coordinate 22,772 of NZ_JAVRHP010000046.1, read as the reverse complement.
ATATCCAGCATCCTGTCGGCCTCATCCAAGACTAAAATTTCAATATTAGACAAGGACAGAGCCTTCTGCTGATGCAAATCGAGCAAACGCCCCGGTGTTGCCACCAATACATCTACACCCTGACGCAGGGCACGGATTTGTGGTGCGGCATTCACTCCGCCAAAAATGACGTGCGATTTAATATCCAAAAAGCTGCTGTAATCCTTTACATCTTCTAAAACCTGTGCAGCGAGTTCCCTCGTTGGAGTTAAAACTAAAGCGCGAACTGGTCTTTTTCTTAAATTTTCTCCTTCAGATAATATTTGAAGCATTGGCAAAGTAAATCCGGCTGTTTTCCCGGTTCCTGTTTGCGCTGATGCTAAAATATCTCTTCCTTCTAAAATAAACGGAATTGCCTTTTCCTGAATAGGTGAAGGCGTAGTGTGTCCTTTTTTGCTAATTGCTTTCAGCAAGGGTTCAGACAAACCCAATGATTTAAATGACATAAAAATTGTTTAAAAAATGACAATTTTGAGCTATGCCATTTTTATATAAGCGGCAAAGGTACAGCTAATTCCTGAGGTAATCTATTTTCGGGTTTTAGACGAGTTTATTCTGCTGTATGTATTACCCTTTCCCCCCGACGACTCATAAAATATTTTCAACAAGCACTGCCGCCCTTCTTCTCAAGAGATGAAGCCTCAAAAAAGACAATTATCGACTTGTAATTAGCTTGAACTCTGCATCTCGTACTTCAATTTCTTGCGCAGATTTTGCAGATATGCGCAGAAACAATTTTCTCCTCTTTTTCTATCTCCTTCTAAAAAAGTCAAGCTTCAAAAATGACAATTATCAACCAATATTTTCTGCCACGAATGAACTACTAATACTCTGGATACTTTTTTTATTTTCTTCTCCTTAGAAAATTTCCTCCAGACATCTATTTCAGATCTTTCATACAGATTTCGCTTGTATTTTGTAGGTATAAACTTACGTTTTTACATTTCAATCGTCTTTTACTCAAGAGGATAACGAAAATGCTTAAGTGTATGTCGAAAAACGAATAACCGGCTCCTGCTGTTCGATTAAAATGGATTACATTTAGTTCGTTATACCCTTACAATTGACTAAATATCTAGAAGAGAGCTCCCAATCTATCTTTTTCTACAACCTTCTTCTTTCCCCCGGAAGACTATAAAAATACTATGGCATCTTTTAACTTCAATAAGTTTAAGGAGTTCAATTGGAGAAAAACGCTTCAGGAACTACATATAGGTGAAACTATTCTTCTCACCTGGTCTATATCAAAGAAACTCACCATCATAACGATCAGCCTTTTAGTTCTTGAAAATCTGGCTTGGTTAGGTTCTATATACATGTTGAAAGAACTGGTTGATATAGCAGCAACGCCAGGCAATGAACAAGCAGAGAGACTGTTAAACGCTGTAATCTTAACAGGTCTTATTTCTATATCCTATGCATGTATTAAAAGTATATCTTCCTACTATAGTGAGATTCAGGCAGCAAAAGTAAATCATTGTGTAGATCAAAAAATACATGCGCATATCGTGCAACTGGACTATAGTTTTTACGAGAATCCGGAATATTTTGATGTTTTAAAAAGAGCAAGGGAAGCAGCGATTGATAAACCTTTTTCTGTGGTAAGCAACATGTTCACTATACTTAAAAATCTAATTATGGTCGCCTCTGTGGGATACATCTTAGTTTCCATAGACTGGCTTCTCCTGCCGCTATTGGGTATGTTTGTTGTTCCTATTCTAATAAGCAGGATCATATTTTCTGATAGGGCTTTTCAGCTTTATTTAAAGAACACAAGTCTGGAAAGAGAAGCAGGATATTTGAGTTCATTGCTAACCGGGGAAAACGTGGCCAAGGAGATACGAACTTTTACGTTGGGCGACTTCATCTTTACAAAATACGTTAAAATAAGGGAGCACCTAATTTCTGAACAATTGCACTTAAGCCGCAAAAGATCCATAAACGAACTTTTTACAACAGGCATTGGCACAGCAGCATTTTTTGGAGTCACAGCCTATATCGTTTTTGGAACGCTCAATGGCGACAGCAGCGTAGGTGACATTGCGGTATTTCTGGTGGTTTTCCCCCAATCTTTTATGATCATGCAATCGCTAGTAGCAGCTATAGGAAGCTTTTATCGTGATTCACGATATGTTTCTTTAATCTTTGAACTTTTCCAATTCGAGCCAAAAATAGAGAACAACATTTCAAAAGCATCTTTAAACAATGGTGAGCTTATAATGAAGAACGTTTCTTTTCGCTATCCAAATACAAATCACAATATTCTGGAAAATATCTCTTTGCGTATCCCCAAGGGTAGTATTGTGGCCATAGTGGGAACCAACGGTGCAGGTAAAACAAGTATTATTAAGCTACTGTGTAAATTATATGAACCTACAGATGGGAGTATCTATTTTGGAGGAAACGATATTAGAGAATATAGTCCTGCTCAATACCGAAAGCAGGTAAGTACCGTATTTCAGGATTTTGTAAAATATAATCTCACCGTAAGAGAAAATATTTCTTTTGGTGATATCCATAAAACACCTACTGAAGAAAATATCCTGCAAGCGGCTATAAATGCAGGAGCAGATGATTTTATTAAAAAATTCCCGAAGAAATATGATACCGTCCTTGGTCGTATCTTTAATGAAGGCCAGGAAATAAGCCAGGGACAATGGCAAAAAATAGCCATCGCGAGAGCGCTTTACAGTGATTCTAGCTTACTGATTTTTGATGAAGCTACCAGCGCCCTGGACGCCATAGCAGAAACGGCGCTTTTTAACACTTTTAGGGAAAGAATTGGTGAACGTGCTGCATTGGTAATAAGTCATCGTATCTCAACTATCAGACAGGCAGATTATATCTATGTGATGTCTGACAAGAGAATAGTAGAGAGTGGCACACATACAGAGCTTCTTCAACGAAATGGAACTTATGCCGCCCTCTATGAAAACAGCCATGATCAAGAAGTATTATTGACTTAACTGAAAATTTATGAGTGCCAACGAAAAAATACTTTTTGTCTCTACCATGAATGAAGATTGGGGTGGAAGTGAAGAATTGTGGAGCAAATCCATACCGCATCTGCTAAAAATGGGTTTTAAGGTTACCGCCTGTAAAACTACTATTAATGTTGATCATCCCGAATTTAAAAAACTTGCTGAACAGGGTGTAGAGCTCGTGGATTTAAAAAGATATGCAGAATCCAGCAAACCAATCCTGAATCCTATCAGTAAATCCAGGCTGCCATTTAAAAAGAAAGCTGTTCCACAAAAAGCCTCTGAGGATTATGACAGAACCTATGAAGAAAGTTTAGGGCTTTACCTAAAACAAAATGAAGTCTCGCTGGTTGTGATATCGCAGGGAATTAACTTTGATGGCCTAGGTTTTGGTTATGCTTGTCTTATAAAAAACGTTCCATATGCACTGCTGGCACAAAAAGCAGCCGAGACTCACTGGCCTTCAAATATTGACAGAGTCGCTATGCGAAACGTGTATCTGAATGCGAAAAAGACTTTTTTTGTATCTAAACACAACCTTCGTTTAACAGAAGAACAATTTGGAGTTAGATTCAGAAATGCAGAAATAGTAAACAATCCTGTAAAAACAGCAAGGTACTGTAGGAATTATCCAGATACCAAAAACGGATTTCGCCTTGCCTGCATTGGCCGGTTTTTCTTATTAGATAAAGGACAGGACATACTTCTGAGAATTTTATCTCAACCAAAATGGCAGAAGCGCCCCGTAAAGATCAGTTTTATTGGAAAAGGAGATGACCAAACAGCACTGGAAGAACTGGCAAATTTGCTAAAGGTAAAAAATGTGGAATTTCTGGAATACCAGGATAATATAGAGCGGGTATGGGACAATTTTCACGCACTTATTTTGCCTTCACGTTTTGAGGGTTCTCCACTAGCCCTATTAGAAGCAATGTCCTGTGGAAGAATCGCTATTGCTTCTACTGCAGGGGGAAATTCAGAAATACTTATTGACGGGGAAACCGGATTTTTAGGAGAACCTACAGAAGTTTCCTTTGAGCAGGCAATGGAAAGAGCATGGGCAAAAAGGCACGAATGGCAAACTATGGGAGAAGCCGCCTGTGAAAGGCTTAAGAAAAAAATCCCTGCACTACCTGAATTAGAATTTGCGAAATCCCTAAAGAAAGTAGCTGAAGAAAAACTGGTATCGGTAATTATACCCACCTACAATAGAGCTGGACTTGTAGAACAAGCCATACAAAGTGTTCTTCGGCAAACGTACCCTTTCATACAAATTATTGTAGCAGATGACGGCTCTACAGACAATACTCCGGAGCTATTTTCTAAGTATCCTCAGGTAACTTTTTTACAATTGGACCACGGTGGACAGGCACACGCCAGGAATAACGGCTTGAAGCAGGCCAAGGGAGAGTATATCGCCACGCTGGACTCTGACGACACCTGGGAACCGGACTTTATAGAAAAGTCACTTAAAATCATTGAAGAAAATAATCTAGACTTCTTCTTTTCCAATTGGCTTGAATTAAATGAGGAAGGAGAAATGATAGAAAGGTTTACCATCTGTGAAGGATTGAAAAGTACGCTATCACAGAATAAAGAAAAGATAATCTTACTGGATAATTCTCAATTACGAAAAATTTATCTCACCGGTTGCCCATCGCCTTCTTCTTCACTTTTAATCAGGCGCCGTAGTTTGCCCTCCAAATGGAGCTCAGAATTTAGAATAGCTGATGACTGGTGCCTCTTAATGGAGATGATTTTCAATAAAAATTGCAAGGCAGGATTTACCAGGGAAATACTTTGGAACAAAAACAGAGATGGGAAAAATATTTACGATGGGAAAGATAGAATAGAAGTGGTTAGGGATCTATGGGTGCACGACATGACAAAGCTTTTTTCCAAATTTAAAAACAGGCTTTCCAAAGAAGAAAAAGAACATGTTAAGTTTCTTCTCTCCCACAATTATGTACAACACTCCTACTATGAATTGAGGATGAATAAAAAATTTAAAAGTAGTTTAAAATATTCTGTGCTAGCTTTAATGGCTAATAAACAGGCAGGCCTATTTGCCATTTTTTCAGCATTGAGGAAATTTAAGAGCATTAAAAATGACTATTTGTTCAAATGAGAAGAATCATCCAGTACATTCGAGCTTCAGAATGGTGGGAATACAAATTCACTCCTGTCCTAATGATCTCTTATTTGCTTGTTCTTCAGCTTCAAATGGATTTTGCAACCGCCTCCTCCCTTCTTTTCTTTATACTCCTTTCACTTATACCGGGTGGTATTTTTGTTAGCATTCTTAATGATATTACCGACATTAAACTGGATGCATTAGCGGGAAAAAAGAACCGAATGAAGAATTTTAGTAAATTTCAACGTGGTGTTTTTTTAACCCTTTCCATATTATTGGGACTTTTGTCTGTATGGATTTTAAGGACCGTACCTATGGCTATGACCTTCTACCTTTTATGTGGTTTCTCCTATATTTTTTACTCAGTCAAACCTTTTCGACTTAAAGAAAAAGGAGTTTGGGGTATTTTAGCAGATGCTTTTGGCTCACAGGTTTTTTCAACTTTATATGCCACTTTCCTTGTTCTGGCTAACACGAAGATAGAAATTCCAACCCTGCAAATTTTACTTATAGCAGTTTGGTCTGCATGTTTTGGAATAAGAGGAATTCTTTGGCACCAGTTTCACGACCTGGAAAATGATCGCAAAAGTGGAATTTATACCGTGGTGCAGTCTTTTAGTAACCGAAAAATTATGATTACAGGTTCCCTGTTGATGAGCATTGAAGTCATTGCACTTTTTGGTATTATCCTATTATCCCAGCAATATTGGTGCTTCGCTGCACTTTTGCTTTACCTGGGTTACATTGTGGACAGACGCCTGAGATTTTATACTGAAATCACACCATTTAAATATACGCGACAAGATTACTGTATCTTGATGAATGAATGCTATCAGATCTTTCTTCCCGTAACACTTCTTGTACTTCTTAGTCTCTCCGATCCTTACTTTATCACTTTACTTGTCGCGCACTTGTGCCTTTTCCCTATAGGAATCATGCAAGTGGGAAAAATAGTTTTTCTGAGATAACTTTTTTTAAGATGAAGGCGCTAAAATGGCAATTATCGACTTATAGTTTTGTCACGAATGCACGAATAAATTTTTAATCCTTCGGAAACTCGTTTATTTCCTCTCCTCTGAAAAATCGAGTTTCAAAAATGGCAATTATCGGCATATTTAAGCTCCATGCTTCCCACTTCGTTACCTCATACTTGTAATTTCGTCCTCCAGAAATCACATTCTTTCCGGAACCTGGATCCCTAGTAAAGCGAAAGACGATTTTATGACATTTCCAACAGCTTGTGATAACTGGACCCTAAAGACCTTCTCCTCAAGCTCATCTGTACCTAAAATGGTCACATTTTGATAAAAAGAATTGAATTCCTTTACTAAATCGTAAGTATAATTTGCAATAAGCGCAGGGCTGTGATTCTCTGCTGCCAATTGCACTGTTTCAGGGTAAAGCTGAAGCTGCTTTATCAACTCCTTTTCCTTTTCATGCAATTTATAGTCGGTTGGAACTTCTTTACTGTGGTCAAAATTGGCTTTTCTGATGATCGACTGGATCCTGGCGTACGTGTACTGAATAAACGGACCGGTATTTCCCTGGAAATCCACCGACTCCTTTGGATCGAATAAAATCCGTTTCTTAGGATCTACCTTCAGGATATAATATTTTAAAGCCCCGAGGCCAATGGTGCGATACAATTCCTCCTTTTCTTCTTCAGAATAGCCGTCTAATTTCCCAAGTTCTTCAGAAATAGTACGTGCTGTTTCTTTCATCTCAACAATAAGGTCATCTGCATCTACAACAGTTCCTTCGCGACTTTTCATTTTTCCGCTAGGTAAATCCACCATTCCGTAGCTAAGATGGTAGAGGTAATCTGCCCAATCGAAGCCAAGCTTTTTCAGAATAAGGAAAAGCACCTTAAAGTGATAATCCTGCTCGTTTCCTACGGTATAAACCATTCCGTTTATATCAAAATCTTTCACGCGTTGGATGGCCGTACCTATATCCTGCGTCATATAAACCGACGTACCATCGCTTCTAAGCACAATTTTCTCATCCAGCCCTTCGTCTGTAAGATCTATCCAAACACTTCCGTCGTCTTTTTTATAAAAAACACCCTTTTCCAGACCCTGGTTTACCACATCCTTCCCGAGAAGATAGGTGTTACTTTCGTAATAATTTTTATCAAAATCCACTCCCAGGGCATTGTAGGTTTTCTCGAAACCATCATAAACCCACTGGTTCATTTTTTCCCAAAGCGCAACCACTTTCGGATCTCCCGCTTCCCATTTAAGCAGCATTTTTTTTGCTTCAATTAAAATAGGTGCTTCAGCTTTTGCAGCTTCTTCAGAAAGACCTTTTTCCTTTAATTCAGCAATTTCCTTTTTGTATTCCTGATCGAATTTTACGTAGTAATTCCCGACCAACTTATCCCCTTTTAGTCCTGTAGAATCTGGAGTTTCTCCATTTCCGAAGCGCTCCCAGGCCAGCATGGACTTACAAATATGGATTCCGCGGTCATTTATAATCTGTGTTTTATAGACTTTATTTCCGGCAGCTTTAAGAATTTCTGAAACAGAATAACCTAATAAATTATTCCGGATATGCCCAAGGTGTAAAGGCTTATTGGTGTTTGGCGAGGAATATTCGACCATAATTCCTTTGGCATCCTCAGCTGGAGGTATAATTCCGAAATCTTTTCTGCTCTTCATATTTGCGAAGAAATTAAGGAAGAAAGAATTGCTCAGCACAATATTCAAAAATCCCTGTACCACGTTAAAATGGGAAACCTCAGCAACATTTTCCTGAAGATAATTGCCAATTTCCTGACCCAACTTTACTGGATTTGTTTTGACCTGGCGCAACATAGGAAAAGTAACCAGTGTAACATCACCCTCAAAATCTTTACGTGTAGGCTGAAATTCTACCTGGTCGATTTCAACATCATGAATCTTTTTTACAGCTTCTTTTACATGCGTTGCAAGAATGCTTTGGATTGCCATCTGGTCCTGTGTTTTTAAAATTAAAATCTGAATAAGAAGGTGCAAAGATAAGAGAAATTAGACGTTTGCCTACAGGCTTTACAATCAAATAGCTATCTTTAGTGTTTTCGAAAAAAGTTCGGAGTTCGGAGTTCGGAGTTCGGAGTTCGGAGTTCGGAGTTCGGAGTTCGGAGTTCGGAGTTCGGAGTTCGGAGTTCGGAGTTTAGAAGTTTGGGTTGCCGGTTTCAGGTTCAATGTTAGAAAGTTTAATTATGAAAAAATTAAAAGACTTGGAAATAAATGGTTCATTCAGAATTTTAAATAAATTTTCAGGAAAAAATTCATAACTTCTATTCAAAGCATTCCTTACCTGGAAATGTAAATCTAATTATAATGATATGCTGCAGAACATTTCCTATAACCGCCCCGCTATTAAAGCTAAAATTGATGCTGAAGTAGGTAAAACTTTTACGCTTCTGGAAAGGATGCGGTTAAACGGTATAGGTTCTCCCAAACTCCATATCACCGATGCCAGTATTGAAATTCAGAATTTACTGATCCTGGACAACAATGCAAAAACCTGTAATATTGAAATGCGCCCCAATGGAATTATTGTGATGTTCCGCAGTATTCTGGAGACTTATGCTTTAATAATTCCTTATTACAAACTTACGCTCTATAAGGGAAAGGCTGAAGAATATTCAATTTACCGCGACCACTATTTTATTAAAGTAAAAGCAGATTCTACCGCCATCCATAAGTTTTTCAGAAAAATAATTGATTATAAGGCCGATAATGCTCCTTCCCAGATTGATGACCTTTAAGCAGCAAAATTATCCTAAAAATTGATGGCTTATTCTTTAGCAAGAAAACAATAGAATTCGTCAATCATGCTTTTCACAGCTAAAGATTTTTACAATATTTGGCGATTGTTTAGGAATCTCCAGGCTTATTAAAGGTCGTTTCGCGTTTTTGCAATTTAGACATCGTTATCGCCTTCTAAAGGTCAGCCCGCCTATAAGAGCAAGTATACCAAAACCAATCATTGCGTAAGATTGCGTATTGTCTCCATGGGCTTCTACCTGGATGGGACCGGCGTCTATAGCAAATTCCGGAGTAATTATAGCATAAAGTCCGTAAGCTATAAGTCCGGCACCAATTAGCAGAAGCACAATCTTCAGCACGTTATTCATTTTATAAAGTTTTACTAAGTAAAGGTGAAAGTACTAATATATTTTTTAAATTTTAAGCTAAACAATCTACATGCGAATTTTACTCACCGGCGCGAATGGATATATTGGAATGCGCCTGCTTCCGGAACTTATAGAGCAGGGGCATGAGGTAATATGTGCCGTCAGGAACAAAAATCGCTTTTCTTCTTCAAGCGAACTTAGGAAGCAGGTGGAAATTGTAGAAATCGATTTTTTAGAAGATAATGAACCTCCGGAAAAGATTCTAAATATTGATATTGCTTATTACCTTATTCATTCCATGTCTGCCTCTACCACAGATTTTGAGGAAAAGGAAGCTAAAGCTGCTAAAAATTTTAATACCATGATGACCGGCACATCTGTGAATCAGGTGATTTATCTTAGCGGAATCATTAATGAGGAAAATCTTTCTAAACATTTATTATCAAGGAAAAAGGTTGAAGAAATTCTCTACAAAGGCAATTTCAACACAACAGTTTTGCGTGCGGCAATAATTATAGGTTCGGGTAGTTCTTCTTTTGAAATCCTTCGGGATCTTTGTGAAAAATTACCGGCCATGATCACGCCACGATGGGTAAGAACAAAATGCCAGCCACTGTCCATTAGAGATGTGATCAAGTTTCTCACCGGAGTGATTGGAAGAGAAGAGTCCTATAAGCAATCTTTCGACATTGGTGGTCCCGATGTTTTGAGCTATCAGGAAATGATGGAGCAATATGCAAAAGTGCGCGGACTAAAAATATGGATATGGAGTGTACCGGTTATGTCTCCTAAACTATCTTCTTACTGGCTGTATTTTATCACCTCTACCTCCTACAAACTGGCTCAAAACCTTGTGGACAGTATGAAAATTGAAGTGGTAACCAAAGATAAGCGACTTCAGGAACTGCTTAATATTGAACCTTTACATTATACTGAAGCCATAGAACTTGCATTTTACAAGATCGAACAAAACCAGGTAATTTCAAGCTGGAAGGATTCCCTGAGCAGCGGACGCTTTAAGAAGGAATTGAACAAATATATACAGATCCCAAAATACGGATGTTTAAAAGATGAACAATCAGTAAAAGTTGATCATCCTGAAGAAGTACTGGACAGGATCTGGGCAATTGGAGGCCTCAACGGCTGGTACTACGGGAACTGGCTCTGGAAATTTCGTGGTTATATTGACAAATTGTTTGGTGGCGTTGGCCTTCGCAGAGGGAGAACCCATCCTACCCTCATTGCCAGTGGAGATTCGCTGGATTTCTGGAGGGTTTTGCTAGCCGATCGTGAAGAAAAAAGACTTTTATTATTTGCTGAAATGAAAGTACCCGGGGAAGCATGGCTAGAGTTTAAGATTGATGAAGAGAATATTTTGCACCAAACAGCTACCTTCCGGCCAAAAGGAATCTGGGGCAGACTCTACTGGTATTCTATGTATCCATTTCATTATTTTATCTTTGAAGGAATGCTGAATAAAATAGCGAAAGGAGAATCACAAAAACCGGCAAGAATTGAAGAACTTCAGAAATAAAGTAAAACAGAATACGCTTTTCTATCTTTCTGCCGGCGTTCTCCTTATTTTCTCTCTTTTTATTTTCTTATTTACTGAATTCTTTTACGAAATTATAGAAAGCGGTTCCATTTGGGTGAGGGAAATTTTTGGAGGCTTTTATTTGTGGCTGGGTCTTATTTGTGTAGCCTTTTTACTCTTTATAGCCTTTTCTAAATTCGGAAACATACGCTTAGGAAAATCACCTCCGGAATTTGACAAGCTTTCCTGGATTGCCATGCTCTACAGTGCAGGCATGGGCGCAGGAATCCTTTTACGCGCTGTACAGGAGCCGGTTTATATGTATCTGAATCCGCCAATTTCCACTTCTGGTTCCAATGAAGTAATTGCACTAGAATACACATTTTATCAATGGGGCTTTACTGCCTGGGCCTTCTATGGCGTTTTTGCCATTGTTATAGGTTACTCCATCTTTGTAGAAAAAGCAGATGTGAGATTGAGTTCTGGCTTAAGTAATGCACGAAAATTGCCATTTTTGCCATTGCTTATAGATTTACTTACCGTTCTTACCACGGTCTTTGGGTTGGTCGCAGCGGTCGCGTTGGGTACCACACAAATTGAAGGAGGGCTTAGTCATCTACTACAAAAACCTGCCGGAGACCTTGCCCCTGTATTAGGAATCGTGTTCCTGGTTTGCCTCCTTGCCTTTTTTTCGGCCTGGGCCGGTGTAGAAAACGGAATCAGGAGGATTTCAAATCTCAATATCTACACAACGGTTATCCTAATGCTGTTTGTACTATTTTCCGGTGATCTTCTGGCAATTTTCAGCAACTTTTTCCAGTCGCTCTATCATTATGTGGTAGATTTTATTCCGCTGAGCCTTGCTTTAGGTGATTATAATCCCGGAAAGCAGTTTTTAACGGACTGGACATACTATTACTGGGCATTCTGGCTGGCATGGGCACCTTTTACAGGAATTTTTATAGCCCGCATTTCCAAAGGCCGAAGCTTACGGGAGATGATAATTGCCATTTTACTGGTCCCATCCTTGGGAAGCTTTTTCTGGTTTAGCGTATTTGGAACTTCGGCATTTAATTTTGTGGAGGCAATGGACAGCTACAATGGAGAATTCAGCAATGTGTTTACGTCTATGTTCGTGTTTTTTGAAAACCTGCCGTTTTCCGGTATTTCCAGTGTGGTTGTTATTCTTTTGCTAATCAGTTTCCTGGTAACTTCGGTAGATTCAGCAATATTTGTGCTGAGTATGTTTAGTGATAAAGGAAAGGAAGAGCCAAAAAAGAAATTACGTCTTGTTTGGGCTATCCTTATCCTAGTCTTTTCTGAAGCTATTATCCTGTTAGGTAATATAAAACCGGAAAGTGATGTGCTTACGGCTATGCAGAAATTCTTAATCATCAGTTCCCTCCCGTTTGCCATTTTTACGGCAGGAATGCTCCTTCTTTTTCTGAAAAAACTACTACAGAAAGCCTAATTCTTCGGAAGGAAAACTTCAGCCATCATACAACGGGCGCTACCGCCACCACAGGTTTCAATCATATGCAAATCACTGCTTAAAATTTCGCAGTGTTTTTCAATTTTTGCTATCTGGTCTTTAGTGAGGCTTCCGTGAGCCTTTGCACTCATCACCAGGTACTTTTTATCAAAAGCCCCCTGCACCTGCAGCATGTTTCCTGCAAACTCGTGCATTTGTGCTTCAGAAATGGCAATTATCTCCTTCCCGTCCTGCTTAAGGTGTTTTAGTACATTTTTTCGTTCTTTCCCATCATCAATCGTATCCAGGCAAATCACCGCAAATTCTTCAGCTAAACACATCATCACATTGGTGTGATAAATAGGTTTTCTCTTCCCGTCCACACTCTGGTTTGCTGTAAAAATTACCGGAGTAAATTCAAAATCCTCACAAAACTCAATAAGCAAATCTTCATCTGCCCGGGGAGAGATCGCGCAATAGGCTTTTTGGTTTACCCTGTCCAGCAGCATACTCCCAGTGCCTTCCAGGAAAAGATCATCCTCTTCAGCAGCAGTATAATCTACGATATTGTTGATTTTAAAGCCTGCTTCTTCCAGCCGTGCAAAATATTCCAAGCGGCGTTCTTTGCGTCGGTTTGGAGCAAACATTGGATAGAGAGCGATATTTCCATTCTCATGAAAAGAAACCCAGTTATTCGGAAAAATCGAATCTGGTGTATCTTCTTCAATTACATCATCTACCACAATTGTTTTAACGCCAACAGCATTTAATTTCTTTACAAAATCATCAAATTCCTGCTGGGCCTGTTTATTTACATCGGCATTTTTTATATCTTCCTGGAAATAGTTATTCACGGCAGTTTGCTCATTCATCCTGAAGGCTACCGGTCTAACCATTAAAAGCGTATCTGTTATTTGTCTCATAGTCGTAAAAATTTTAATCCCTGATTAAGGGTAACGTAGAACAGCGCAACAATCCTTCCTGCTTTGCAATTTCGGCATATGGAACTTCTTCTACAGTAATATTATTTTTCCTGAGCCATTTATTTAGCCTGCTGAAATTTCTTTCTGAAATCACTACATCTTCAGCTATGGAAAAAACATTGGAATACATGTGATACATTTCATCCTGGGTGATTTCAAAGATATTTTTACTTCCGAAGAGATTTACCAGCCACTTATATTCCTTTTCATCCAAAAAACCTTCTTTGTAGATTATCGCTTTGTCTTTCCCTACCTGCTGAAAGCAGCAGTCTAAATGAAGGGCATTCTCCCGGGCTTCTGTATTCGACTTCTTCAAATTAAACGGAACCACCTGCTTACGCGGAAAAATCTCCCGCAGCGCATTTACCGCGTGCACATTTGTCCTTGCTGTTATATAGTCTTTATAATCATGCCCGGTGTAAGTACCCACGAGAATGTAATCTCCAAAGGGCATTACGTCTCCACCCTCAATATGCGCATTTTCGGGAAGTTCAATAATATTATTGGAAGGAATTTGGTCCATCACATGACTAATGGCCTGGATTTCCTGCTCTCTGTCTGGTAAAATATTGGCAGTTATAAACTTGTCTTCAATAACAAAGGCAATGTCCCGTGCAAAAATCTGATTATAATTCTCAATTACTTTAGGCCTGTAAACCTTAACGTCATATTTTTCCAGAACCGTAGCCACAGATGCTATCTCATTGATCATATCCTCTTCTTTAGGATAAGTTCCCGCCTTTATATGTTCAATGGATTTAGGATCGTAAGCTTTAGAAACTTCTGGGATACCACCCGTACTTTCTGCTGTTCCCAAAACAACCGCTCTTAAGCGGGCTGTTTCATTATTAATATTTAAGTCCATCTTACAATTTTTTGCAAATATAAAAAAAGCCTCATCCAGAGATGAAGCTTTTTTCGGAAATTAATAATTTGAAATATGGATCTTATCTGTTGTCCACATTTTTAAATTCTCTATGACCTTCGCCGATATAAATTTGACGTGGACGACCAATTGGTTCCTTCATTAATCTCATTTCTCTCCATTGTGCAATCCATCCTGGCAGACGTCCCAATGCAAACATTACGGTAAACATCTCTACAGGGATTCCCAATGCACGATAAATAATTCCGGAATAGAAGTCTACGTTTGGATATAATTTTCTTTTTACGAAATAATCATCTTCCAAAGCTTCTTTTTCAAGACCTTTAGCAATGTCCAGTACAGGATCATCAATTCCTAACTGGCCAAGAACTTCATCTGCAGATTTCTTGATGATTTTAGCACGTGGATCGAAGTTTTTGTAAACCCTGTGCCCAAAGCCCATTAATCTGAAAGGATCTTCTTTATCCTTGGCCTTAGCCATGAATTTTTTAGTATCCCCACCATCTTCTTTAATTTTCTCAAGCATTTCGATAACTGCCTGGTTGGCACCTCCATGTAAAGGTCCCCAAAGCGCAGAAATACCTGCTGAAATTGATGCAAAAAGTCCGGCGTGAGAAGAACCCACCATTCTTACCGTTGAAGTTGAACAGTTTTGTTCATGATCTGCATGAAGTATTAACAATTTATCCAGGGCATTAATTACAGCTTTATCTACGCTGTATTTTTTACCCGGCTTTTCAAACATCATTTTATGCAGATTCTCTACGTACCCAAGAGAATCATCACCATAATTAAGAGGATCACTTTTCTTCTTTCTAAGCGTCCATGCAGCGAGTACAGGGAATTTCCCAAGAATTTTCACTATAGCTTTATACATGTCTGCTTCTGAAGAAACATCTACAGAAGATGGGTTAAAAGCAATTAAAGCACTGGTTAGAGAAGAAAGAACACCCATTGGATGTGCAGATTTTGGAAATCCATCCAAAATCTTTTTCATTTCCTCATCTACTTCAGATTCGTCCTGAATGTCTGAATAAAATTTATCAAGTTGTTCCTTAGTAGGCAATTCACCAAAAATCAACAAGTAAGCAACTTCAAGAAAATCGGCCTTTTCAGCAAGATCTTCAATAGCATATCCCCGATATCTCAATATTCCTTTCTCTCCATCCAGGAAGGTAATTGCACTTTCGCAACTTCCGGTATTTTTAAAACCGCGATCCAGAGTGATTATACCAGCTTGTGAACGCAGCGTTTTTATATCTACTCCTATTTCGTCTTCGGTACCTTTAACGACCGGAAACTCATATTTTTTCCCTTGATATTCTAATGACGCTTTATCTGACATTTTGATTGTTTCTGATTAGACTTACTATAGTTGCGAAATTAAGAAAAATTAACAAGCATATCAATCGATAATTCGTGTTTAAGGTATAATTAACAGGGGGTATGTAGTTAATAGTAATCCAGATTTCTACTTTTCAAGATTTATTGAATATAGGTATCGATAATACTCGTCTACAGATTTTTTCCAGGTGAACTTTTGTCTTTTCGCATTAGCTGATATCTTCTTCCATTCCTTTCTATCATTAAAAAAAAGGTCCACTGTTTCAGAAAAAACTTTCACGAAATCCTGTATCTTTTCCTCCAGGGTATTTCCTTTAAAACTGAATCCGGTTTTTCCATGTATTACGGTATCTTTTAATCCTCCTGTATGATGGGCCAAACAGGCCTGACCATTCCTCATTGCTAACATCTGGCTAATGCCACAGGGTTCAAACAGGCTGGGCATTAAATAAAGATTGGATTCCTGGTAAAGCATATCAATAATACTCTCTGACTGTGCATTTATAAAAATGAAATTTTTGTGCTGATAGCTGGCTGCTCTAAAAATAAATTCATATTCGGGTGCGCCGGTCCCTAAAAGAATAAATACACCGTTGTTCTTATTTAACTTCTCCATAAGCTTTGGCAAAAGGTCTGGGTCCTGCTGAAAAAAATAGAACTTTTGTTCGGTAAGACGGGCAATACTGGTACAAATAAAGTCTGGCTGGTCTTGCTGAAACCTGGTTAATTTCTCACCCGTATGTGCCAGGTAATGCGCTTTATAATCCTTTTTCTCTTCCTGCAACCACCTGAATAACCTGCGGATGCACTGCCTGAACAAAATTCCTTTCTCAACTTTGTTGATGTTTGAGTAATTTGCCCCGTTCAGAATCCCGAATAATCGCCCTTCTTTATCGGCCTGTTTAAGATCTTCTTCCAGACCTTCCCCTCCAATAAATTCTGGTGGAGCGCTGGGCTTAAGAATATCCTCTTTATAGGATGGTGAAACGGTATGTACGGCATCTGCAAAACGTATCCCAATAGCCATTAGATTTATACAATCCTGAAATCTTTGATCCTGAAGTTCTCTATAATTAAGTTCCAGCTCGGGAAACCAGTTTTCGACAGAAGAGTAACTGCCTGAGAACGGTCGAATACCCTGAATGGCGAGATTGTGAATAGTGTACACAAACCTGATCTTATTAAGATCGTGATAAGCCGGATGGAACCTTTTTAAAAAAAGAACGAGGCTGGCATGCCAGTCATGAAGGTGCACAACATCCAGTTCTCCAAATGCGCCACTCTTAATAGCTTCGGCTACTGCTGTACAGAAAATAAAGAATTTTATGCCGTCGGTAAAAAAAGGCTCGGTTAAATCGTTATGATAAATATGTGCAATATCACCAGCTTTTATTTCGGGATGATGTATCACAAAATGAGAAATATTTTCAAATTCCCTTTTTGGCTTTACTTCATAAAGCTCTGCAGTATAAGTTTCTCCCCGTAGCCTAAAATTGAGATGATCTTTAAAAGTTGCATTTTGGTGCAGCCTGGAATATGAGGGGGTGATAACATACGCTCTGTCCCCTCTCTCAGAAATCTGACGTGGCACATCACGCACAACGTCACCCATTCCTCCGGCTTTACAATTAGCAATAGCATCATTCTCTGCAGCCACAAAAAGAAAATTATTCATATAAATCGCAGTTGGTTAGAAACAGAAGTTAAATATTAATTCGGAAAAATTCCGCTAATTAAATGATAAATATCATAAAAAAACCCCTCAAATTTTGAGGGGTTTTGAATAATTTATGATACAAAAGACTATTTTAGTTTAAAAGCCTTTTCTGCAGGATAATAGGCCATATCCCCAAGTTCTTCTTCTATTCTAATTAACTGGTTGTATTTTGCCATACGATCACTTCGTGAAGCAGAACCTGTTTTGATCTGCCCGGTATTTAATGCCACCGCAAGATCTGCAATCGTGTTATCTTCAGTTTCGCCGGAACGGTGAGACATTACCGATGTATAACCTGCGTTATGGGCCATGTTCACAGCTGCAATAGTTTCAGTTAAGGTACCAATTTGATTAACCTTAATAAGGATAGAGTTGGCAATATTTTCGCTTATCCCTCTGGATAACCTTTCCACATTGGTCACAAACAAATCATCACCAACAAGCTGTACTTTATCTCCAACCTTCTCGGTTAAAGCTTTCCAGCCTTCCCAATCGTTCTCATCCATTCCATCTTCAATAGAAATAATAGGATATTTAGAAGAAAGTTCAGCAAGATAGTCTGCCTGTTCCTGGCTACTTCTTATTTTTCCGGAATCTCCTTCAAATTTCTTATAATCATACTTTCCGTTTTCATAAAATTCAGCAGCAGCACAATCCAGGGCGATCATAACATCATCTCCACCTTTGTAACCCGCGTTTTCTATAGCTTTTAAGATAGTATCCAAAGCATCTTCGGTTCCGTCCAGAGTTGGCGCAAAACCACCTTCGTCTCCAACAGCAGTACTTAAACCGCGGTCATGGAGCACTTTTTTAAGGTTATGGAAAATTTCTGTGCCCATTTTTAGAGCATGAGAAAAATCTTTAGCCTTTACCGGCATCACCATAAATTCCTGAAAAGCAATTGGAGCGTCGCTATGCGAGCCACCATTAATAATGTTCATCATAGGCACAGGAAGTGTATTTGCACTCACTCCACCCACGTAACGATATAGCGGAAGACCCAGCTCGTTCGCTGCTGCTTTGGCTGCTGCAAGAGAAACACCAAGAATGGCATTTGCACCAAGCTTGGATTTATTTGGTGTTCCATCCAAATCTATCATTGCCTGGTCAATCTGGTTTTGTTGAAAAACCGAGTAGCCCAGTAATTTTTCTGAAATTGTTTTATTTACATTTTCTACTGCCTTGGTCACTCCTTTTCCCATAAAGTCACTTCCACCATCACGAAGCTCTACAGCCTCATGTTCCCCGGTTGAAGCACCTGAAGGTACAGCAGCTCTTCCCAATATTCCGTTTTCTGTAATTACATCCACTTCTACCGTAGGATTACCTCTGGAATCAAAAATCTGGCGGGCATGGATATCTACTATAACACTCATAGTCTGTTTTATTAGTTAATTGATTAATGCGCAATATACAAAGAAGCCCCTAAAATTGCGAGGAATAAGCTTAGTTTTAAGGCTTTTATAAGATAAAATTCACTCAATCGTTTTCTGAAATTGCCCAAAAAAAATTTTAGGAAAGAAACGGTTAGTTTTATATTTCTGAATTTGATTTTTTAATTAAGTAGATGCCAAACTCGATATTTGCGTTTATTTGAAAGGACCTAAAACCCTCCAGGAGTATAGAGTTTAGATGCACGACGTCTTAATAGTCACCGGTGCCCTTGTTTCTTTTTTCAGGTTTAAAAGGATCTTAAAAACCTTGCTGTAGTTTCCGGTTTTTTTGATAGCCGAATTCTTAAGGTCGATAATTGCAAAAAAGCAAGGTCCTCTTTATTCCGGTGAAAAATGATCAAATCTTTAAATCGAAGTGAACGAATCCGCCCGAAAAAATTCAGAAGTTATATGTCAAACTGAAGTTTTTGAGAGGACAGTTTCAGGTTTTGGTGTAAGATAAAGCTGAAAGGCAATCTGGAGAATGAAAAACTCAAAATCGAAGCTAAATTACTTTAGAATGAAGTGGTTAATAACTGTTTTTTCTTCTGAAAGTGATTTTTGGTTGAGTTTTTACTTACCTGAACCTGAAAATTGCCAGTTTTATCTGTACGGTTCTTATAAAATAAAAGTAAGATATAAGTGATAGGCTGAAAATGGCAATTATCGACCTTATTTCTTTCTGAAGGATCAACTTTAAAACATCCATTCGTTCCCCAGATAATTAGCAAAAAAGCAGAAGCCCGGAAATGACAATTTTCGGGCTTCTAAATAAATGTTCAAAAGATCTTAAACTTTAACCGGCTTCAACCGCTCTAGAAATTCATCAAAAAGGTAGTGGGCATCATTTGGACCCGGACTTGCTTCCGGATGGTACTGCACTGAAAAACAATTCTTGTTTTTCATCTTTAATCCGGCTACCGTATGATCATTTAGATGCGTATGGGTAACTTCCACATCGGGATGATTTTCTGCTTCTTCTTTATTCACAGAGAATCCGTGGTTCTGAGAAGTCATCTCTCCTTTTCCGGTCTGCTGGTTTAAAATTGGATGATTTATGCCCCTGTGACCGTGGTGCATTTTATAAGTACCTATTCCGTTTGCAAGCGCAATTATCTGGTGGCCAAGACAAATCCCCATCAGAGGTTTATCCTCTGCCATGATCTCTTTTGCAACTTGTATCGCGTTTTCCAATGGTTGTGGATCGCCGGGACCGTTTGACAATAAATAACCGTCTGGCTCCCACTCCTTCATTTCATTATAGCTGGTATTATAGGGAAAAACTTTGCAGTAAACATCACGATTAGCCAGGTGCTTTAAAATACTTCTCTTTACACCAACGTCCAATACCGCTACTTTATATTCAGCATCTTTACTTCCGAAGAAATAAGGCTCCCTGGTAGATACTTTAGAGGCCAGCTCCAGACCGTTCATATCAGGAACATCTGCAAGTTGTTTTTTAAGTCCTTCAATATTATCAACATCAGAAGAGATTATAGCATTCATTGCTCCATTCTTACGAATATATGTCACGAGCGCCCGGGTATCTACATCTGAAATTGCAAAGAGGTTACTTTTCTTTAAAAAATTTTCCAGAGACATATCTGCAGCCGGTCTCGAATGGTAATAACTGAAGTTTTTACAAATTAACCCGGAAATTTGAGCAGTATCTGCCTCTTCTTCATTTTCCCTGGTGCCGTAATTCCCAATATGGGCATTAGTAGTCACCATAATTTGTCCGAAATAAGAAGGATCTGTAAATATTTCCTGGTAACCAGTCATTCCGGTGTTAAAACAGACTTCACCAAAGGCCGTCCCTCCTTTGTCTCCAACTAGTTTGCCATGAAAAACTGTACCATCTGCCAGTAATACAATTGCTTTTTTCTTAGTTTGATATTTCATAGGTAAAATAAACTTCAGTTAAATTCGCTTTATCACTATTTTTTGATTAATGTATATAAAAAAAGGATAAACTCACAGAGCTTATCCTTTTTTCTAATTTCTGACTTAAAAGAATCATCTATTCTTCTTTTTTATCTTCTTTACTTTCTGAAGAGGTATCTTCAGATTTAGTTTCTGCTTGTGGTGCCGGTGAATCTGTAGTAGATTTCTTTTTACCTGCTCTACGAGTAGATTTTTTCTTCTCTGGTTTTTCGAGATTATAAGTTTCGTTATAATCTACCAGCTCGATCATTGCCATATCTGCATTATCCCCCAACCTGTTCCCAAGTTTTATCACCCTAGTGTATCCACCTGGACGATCTGCCACTTTAGGAGCAACCTCACGAAATAATTCACTTACTGAATCTTTATCACGAAGTTTGCTAAAAACCAATCTTCTGTTGTGAGTGGTGTCTTCTTTAGATTTAGTTACTAAAGGCTCAACAAAAACTCTCAAAGCTTTGGCTTTGGCAACAGTGGTGTTAATGCGTTTGTGTTCAATTAGGGAACATGCCATATTCGCCAACATAGACTTGCGATGTGCAGTTTTTCGCCCTAAATGATTTATTTTCTTTCCGTGTCTCATTACTATTCTCTTTTAGATCTAGAATTCATTGAAGAATGAACTAGTCTTTATCTAATTTATATTTTGAAAGGTCCATACCAAAGTTTAGTCCTTTGTTGTTAACAAGCTCTTCAAGTTCTGTCAAAGACTTCTTACCGAAGTTTCTGAATTTCATAAGATCATTCTTGTTATATGATACAAGGTCACCAAGGGTATCAACTTCAGCCGCTTTTAAACAATTTAATGCTCTTACTGAAAGGTCCATATCTACTAATTTGGTTTTCAATAACTGCCTCATGTGAAGTGATTCTTCATCATAAGTTTCAGTTTGAGCAATTTCATCAGCTTCAAGGGTTATGCGCTCGTCAGAGAACAACATGAAGTGGTGAATTAATGTCTTGGCAGCCTCTGTTAAAGCATCTTTAGGATGAATAGAACCATCGCTGATGATTTCAAAAACCAGCTTTTCGTAATCTGTTTTTTGTTCTACACGATAGTTTTCAATACTATACTTTACATTCTTTATTGGTGTATAAATAGAATCTGTAAAAATAGTTCCTAAAGGCGCATTGGACTTCTTATTTTCTTCAGCCGGAACATAACCTCTACCTTTTTCGATAGTGATTTCCATATTTACGTTCACCTTTTTATCGAGGTGACATATCACAAGGTCTGGGTTTAAAACCTGAAATCCTGAAATGAATTTCTGGAAATGACCTGCAGTAAGTTGCTCCTCACCGGAAACAGAAATTGTAACGGCTTCGTTATCTATTTCATCAATTTGCCTCTTAAACCTGATTTGCTTCAGATTCAGTATAATCTCTGTTACATCTTCAACCACTCCCGGGATTGTAGAGAACTCATGCTCTACTCCCTCAATTCTAACTGAAGTAATCGCGAATCCTTCTAATGAAGATAACAGCACTCTTCTTAAAGCGTTACCAACGGTCAATCCATAACCTGGTTCCAAAGGGCGAAATTCAAACTTCCCTTCGAAATCGGTGGAATCAATCATTATAACTTTATCGGGCTTCTGAAAATTTAGTATTGCCATATTACGACTTCTGTGAATTATTACTTCGAATATAATTCGACGATGAATTGTTCATTTATATTTTCCGGAATCTGAACCCTTCCAGGTACAGCTACGAAAGTTCCTTCTTTTGTCTCATTATTCCAGGTAATCCATTCGTATACACTGCTTGAATTTGCAAGTGAATCTTGAATTGCCTGTAAAGATTTAGACTTCTCTCTTACTCCAACAACATCTCCCGCTTTCATGTGATAAGAAGGAATGTTTACTAATTCCCCATTTACGGTAATGTGCCTGTGAGACACTAATTGTCTGGCTGCCCTCCTGGAAGGAGCTACACCCATTCTAAATACCACGTTATCCAAACGTGACTCACATAATTGTAAAAGCACCTCACCGGTAATTCCAGATGATCTGGTTGCTTTTTCGAACATGTTTCTAAATTGTCGCTCAAGAATACCATAAGTATATTTCGCTTTTTGCTTCTCCATTAACTGGATAGCGTACTCAGATTTCTTTCCACGACGACGGTTATTCCCGTGTTGTCCCGGAGGATAATTTCTTTTTTCAAAAGATTTATCGTCTCCG
>NZ_JAVRHP010000045.1:0-26928 GCF_031846505.1 Autumnicola edwardsiae | reverse complement strand
TTTCAACGTTATTAAGAATTTGGCCTATCGAAAGTTTATCGTAAAATTTGACGTGAAGGCACCGTAAAATTTTATGCTGTTTGAGCTGTGCAAAAATAAGTTCTTAGGATGAAAAAAGTCAGCGAGTTCATAAAATTTAGGTGGCGAACGAAAAATTTAGATAAAATTTGGTAAGCCTTGATTTTTTGTTTCTTTTTCATCTAAGGAAAAAGAAAGAGAGGTCTGGTTTTAAACGAAAATTCTTAAAAGTTGAAAATTGATATTTTTGAGATGTCGTTTTTTTCCTCATTAAGAAGAAGCCTGTCGTACATCCACCCTTCGACAAGCTCAGGGTGACAAAGCTGATACTACCGGCCGAAAATTGCCATTTTTGAAGTGCGACTATTTTCTTTAGCCTTTCTGTGGTCGCCGGCTTTGGAACATTTTTATATACAAATGAGTGGACATTTTCCTAGCATTATGCTTCGCTCTTTCTGCCAATTCACCTTCAAAAAGCTCATCTATTGTCTCGAACCACAAATTGAGCCAGATCCCAAAGTGACGCCCATCAATTTTTCCCTGGTGCTCGTAATCCACCTTTACATGCGCCCGCCGGGGATTTCCGGAGTATGTCCCCGCAAAGAAAAGGTTACTTTCCCAAAAATCTGTAAGCCTGGAGAGGTGCGCATCCCAGTCGTTAATACTGTTGTTGAAAAAGTAACCAATTTCAGGATTTTTTCTCACTTTTTTATAGAAAGAAGTTATCAGCAGGTGCACATCCTTTCTATTTTGGAGATCTTTTCTCATACTACAACGGTACGTTCACAGCAATAAGAACTGTGCTTACTACAATACTTAAAATAAGGGCGTTAAGCACATGTTTAGGTTTTAATTGTGCAAGTACGGTGGCATTATAGCCCATACAAACAATTACCACAAAAAATAATTCCACCATATTAACAAGAGCGTGTCCCTTCATCAAAATCATCATAGCTGCGATAGAACCTACACAGCTGGAAATAATGATTCCGGCGGTCATATAAGCGTAATATGTTTCTTCAAAATCGGCAAGTAAGTTTTGATAAAGTTTCATGATATTTTACTTTTTAATTACAGTGTAAAATTATCACGAAAGGCCTGCTTAAAATATGATCCCGGTCATATAAGCCGATATTTGCCAAATTTTGCTATTGGCTGGAAATCAGGAATGGGATTGGATAATCCTTACAATCTCCTCCTTGGGCAACACTCCAGATTGTCTCCAAAGCTGTTCGCCATTTTTAAAAAGAATCATTGTAGGCACGCCCCTTACCTGGTATTTTCCTGCAAGGGCTTCATTTTTGTCCACATCTATTTTTACAATCTTCACTTCCTCACCCAGTGTCTCTTTGGCGTCCTTTAAAATAGGGGCAAGTGTTTTGCACGGCCCGCACCAATCGGCGTAAAAATCTATTAGCACTGGTTTATCTGAATTGATGATCTCGTTAAAATTACTTTTCATAGCAACTACTTTTATGTCTCTTCTAAATTTACAGATTATCCGTTAACTTATAAAGCTTCCGAAGCAATTTTAAACGAATGTAAATGACAGGTTGTTTAAAGAATTCTCTTTATTCAATCTCTTATCAAAAGCTATTTTTAATTTCAATTTTGTACTACCAGTTTAAAATCTATCTCAATTTCATCCTTTACCACGATCATCCCAAAAAGTTTTTTGGGAGGTTTCAGTTTAAAGTCTTTAATGTCCAGGAGTAATATTCCTTTGATATTCGAAATCCCACCTTCAGTAAACTCCACCGGAAAAGTGTGCTCTTTCCTGGTCCCGGCGATGGTAATATTGACCACTGCATTGGCAAAACCGGGTTTTTGAAGACGCATTTCCAGGAGTTCAATCAGGATCTGCGGATACTTTTCTGACTGGATCAACTTGTGAAAGTCATTGTTTATGGGTTGGCTTCCGCAGTCAAAACCTTTGGTGTCAAGGCTAAGGATGGCGTTCTTAAAACGCATACGCCCGGGCGCGTCGATAATATAATGTAGTGGATATTCCTTCTGAAGATATCCCATGTCAAAAACACAGTCAAACGACTTGATGTTGGTGTCTCCCGTAATAGTAAGTTCACTTTTAGGAAGTATTTTTACAGTTTTGTTTTGAAAGCTGTTCTGTGCATATGTAAATGCACTAAAGAACAGCAGCATTATAATGAGCAGAACATTTTTCATTTTTTAGCAATTTTGTTATTTATATAATAAACAACGGAGGAATGTTTGATTCCCCCGTTGTTTTGGCCAATTCAAATCATTCTTAGAAGCTTATCGCTGCCTCGAACATTATTCCTTCAAAGTTTCCTTCGTGAAGAATATCGGTTGAAGGAAAACCGTCATAATCCTGGTTTACATATTCAACTTTTGCAAGAATATTTCTGGTCATAAACCACCCTGCACCAAGGTTATATCTTGAGATATCGATATTTGTACCGCCCTGTAACTCTCCATCAACATAATTGTACCGGCCACCTACGTAGAAGTTTTCGTTGTTGCCAAATCTGTAAAGAAGTTCCCCTGCATATTGATTAAACGTTCTGTCATCAGCTTCAGTGGCAGCTTTACCGGTAGCCCTTTCGTATGTTCCGAAGAATTCAAGTCCGCCGTATTTCAAAAATGGGTTAATCATAAAGGCAGTCAGTTCATTCCTAAGGTTTGGATTAAACCTACCAGACCTAAAGTTGCCTGACGGGCTGGCATCAACACCTTCCATTACAAGATAGTACCGGGAACCCGCACGGTCTGCACTATATAAGTATGCGTTGGCACTTTCGCTGGTGTGGTATACAGATCCTGTTAGCCTTAATCTTAGGTCATCCCTGCTGAAGGTATCTGTTAAATAGTTGTCATAGCCAATTTTTCCAATGTAAGAGGGTTTTGTTCCAAGAATTGCAGGGTCATCAAGGTGGGGAGCACTTACAGATTGGTTTAACTTCCCGTTGGTCATGCTAGCCATAGCAAGAAATCCATTGTCTATATAGTAAACTTCAGCACCAACTTCTGTAGTGAACGCATCCATAATCAGGTTACCTACAAAGGGGTTGTGAAGTGCCTGGGCGTTATCACTTCTTCTAAAGTGCATATCACCATAGTTGTTCTCCATGTGGCCAATTTTAATCCTCACATGATCCATCACATCCTGCATAAAACCTTCACTCACAAAGTCGAGCTTATCAATTTGGATATAACCTCCTTTAACATACGGCTCCGGGTGGTGACGTGAGGAAAGATAGGTTCTAAGATGCATTCTTACACCATCATAAAGATGAACGTCAAGATCCAGGTTTGCAGTTGGAAGGTTAAAGTTGTCTCCTAATGTAACTAGTGGGACGGCACCCGAGTTTTCGTGATCCAGTCCCTGGAACTGTATAGCGAATGCGCCACCAAGCCTTACGTTTAATCCATTAAATACCTCGTCAGTATCTTTTTTAGGCTCAAAAACGTCAATTCCTCTTTGATCGTAGTACCTGAAGTTGGGCATATATCTGGCACTTTCTGGTGTCTCCGCCTGAAGTGCGTTTACTTCAGATTCCTGTGCTTGTGACTCTATTCCTATTGTCATCATTAACGCAATTCCCGAGTATTTGAAGAAATTTTTCATTGTAGTAATATTTAGATGTTGAAAAGGTTATTTAGAAAAAGTTATTTGAAATCTGATATTTAAGTCTTCGCCGGTAGTTATGGTCCCAAACATTGCAGATGGGGGCTTTACATTAAAGCTTGTCATATTAATATCCTGATTTCCGCTTAGAGTGATTGTACCTCCATTTATGTGGGCATTAAATACAATATCTACAGGTTTCTTTGTGCCTGCTATAGTGAGGTAGCCTGAGGTGGAGACTATACACCGGGTTTTAGAAGTGCAGTCTATTTCTTTCACTTTATTAAGCTGATAAGTTATGTTCTTGTTCTTATCTGTTTTTAAAGCTTTGTAGGTGTTTTTGTCCATTCCGCCTTTACCACTTTTAAGGCTTTCTGCGACAACAGTAAAATCCAGTGCGGTAATGGCTACAAGTTGTCCATCGTTTACTTCAACATTTAGATTTCCTTTAAAATCTTCTGCTACCATTTCCCAATCGTGAATATTAGAAGTTCCTTCTATCTTAATGCTGGAGGCATTTTTGTTTACATTATATTTTTGAGAAAGGACGGTTTGTGCTGAAAAAAATAGTATAAGGCTTCCCAGTACCAGTGAAATTTGTTTTGAAGTTTTCATAATTCCTGTTTTTAATTATGGTACAAAGATGGGGTAGGAATGCATCCTGAATTATGACAATTATCAGCATTTGGAAGATTTTTAGATCTAAGATCTTGCGAAAGGCTCTGGTAGAAGAAACACTAATCTGGGATAGTATACTGAGAAAGCAGATATTATAATTTTCGTTATCTTCGCCCGATTATAGTATAGAAAAGTCGGTTTTCTTGTCAGTTGGTCCAATGAATGATATTCAAAAGACAAAAGAAATTTCTTTCTTGCTTATACAGCATCAGACCTTTAAATCAACTGTGATCTGGAAGTTATAACTCCTAGTTTTTCTACAACGTATGGTCGCGCGATGAGAGTGAAAAAGAAGATATGTGTCATAGATGACGACGAGATCTACCAGATGATCATGAAGAGGTTAATTGGTAAGGTGAATGTCTTTGAAGGGATTCAGCAGTTCTGTAAGGCCATAGCTGCCCTTGAAGAATTAAAAGATTTGTCCCGGGTTTTACCAGATGTTATTTTGTTGGATATAAATATGCCGGAAATGGACGGTTGGCAGTTTATCGAAGAGTTGCGGAAAGAACGTCCAGGCTTCGAAAAAGAAACAAAGGTCTATATCGTAACGTCTTCTATTGCACAATCAGACCGGACTAGAGCGAGATCATATACCGAAATCACTGATTTTCTCAGCAAACCGATAAAAGTGCACCAATTAAGGAGTATAGCGGAAAACCTGTAAAAAAAATGGTGTAAGGAAGAATTCTTGAGTAAGAATAAAGTAAAGTAGGGATGCACCAGGTGCAAAAACAAAAACTTCAGCTTAAAGGCTGAAGTTTTTGTTTTAGGCGGCTACAATTAAATCGTAGTGTGATAGTAAGTCCTTGTAAAAATAAGTGTGTTTATCATCTTCTTTAAGACATGCTTTAAGAAAGCGTTCCATGTCCTGGCATTCAAAGGTGATATTCGTATATTTTCTTCTTCCCACAGGAATTTGCATTGAGACCATTTGCTTTTCGTAATCAATCTCTACGTTTTTAGCCTCAAAATATTTCTTTATTATAGCCCGGTGCATGATCGTAAAATTCGACTTCTCTGCATTGAGATTTGAAATACTGTAAGAAATAAGATTTTTTACCTCATTTATCAGCTCTGTAGGTGTATAGCTGTTCTCCATAAAATCTTTTTTAGTTAGTAATTTCTTGTTTGGTGCTGCTAAGTTACTATGAGAAAGGACATTTCGTGTTAAAAAACATTTAATAATGCTCCAGTTAATAAATATTTAACTCGTTCGGAGTTCCGTTTAATTTGAATTTAAGAGTCTTCAATAGAATAGGTGATGGGTGTATTAATGCTTCTGTACTTCCCATCCAGGCAACAGGAGTTAATAAAGAGTGTGTTTTTTGTTCTTACTGAACCATAAGAGTTGTGAATATGTCCAAAAATATGAAGCCTTGGCTGCAAAACGTCAACATACCTGCGCAATTCTTCACAGCCAATAGACACTCCGTTATCCAAAATATCCAACACCTTGTAAGGGGGTGTATGCGTTATGAGAATATCTGTATTTGTAGGGATTTTTTCCCAGTGTTCCTTTATTTCACCTCCCCGGGCCCTTTCGAAAGCCCAGTTTGTATTTCCTGGTGTAACCGGTGATCCCCAAAAATTAAAATCTTCAATCCTAATTCCGCTGTCATTAAGATACTGGATGTTGGAAGGGAGAAAATCAAGTTGGTCCTGATTTTTTTCAACAAAATAGTCGTGGTTACCGGCTATAAGGATTTTGTGTTCATGATTTTGGCGGGAAAACCAACGCAGGAAATCAAGAGTTTCCTTTTTTGTTCCTGCTTCGGTAAAATCCCCGGCGTGAACAAGCACATCACCATCAGGCAAGGCGAGTTCGCTATGTTTGCCATGAGTGTCAGAAATGCAGGTAATCTTCATTTATATTCTTATCTTCAATAGGAAAAATAAAAAAATCCGATGGGCATTGCTCACCGGATGATCGTTTTGTTATAAAAACTCGGAATTAATATTGAACGTCGTTCTCTTCTTCCTGTTCTGTAGAAATATAATCCTTATCTGCCGGGAGAAGCTTATCGATTAACTTTGTCACTATAAAAGCTATCATAACGGCAGTTACCGCAAAAAAGATAAACTTTACAAGAAGGCTGTCGCTAAGCACCATACTATAGATCCCTAGAAAGAGCTCTACTGCAATAAATAATATTTTGACGCTTAACTTAAATAACATGGTGTGTCTAACAATTTCCTACAAAGATACAATCAAAAAAGGATGATTTGGATATTGTTCTTTTAGTTTGACTAAAATTTAACAGCTTGGTAATATGGCACTTGCTTTTCCCGTTAAAAATTGATGAAATAAGATTGGCAAGTCAATTTTAATTGTACATTGTTTTTATAAATTTTTTCTGTTGAAGTTGTCCCGTAAAACTGTTATTGTCCTCGCCTCTTTGGTGGTACTGGGAATCGTCCTGGTAATCCTGAACTATGTTGCTGAAAATAAATTGAGCAAAGCATTGGATTCTGTTCTCGTAGAAGCTGGAGCTTCGTATGAAGATCTGGATGTGAATTTACTCGGTAGGTCTGTTGAATTAAAAGAGGTAAAGCTAAAACGTGCCGGCAAAACGATCGAAGTTTCCTCTATTCAGGTGGATGATATTGGTGTTATTGAATACCTGCGCACCGGAAATATTGAAATAGAAGAACTTTTAATTAATGATCTGCGTTTTCTTGTCGATAATGGTAAAAAAGACACGGTGGCTTCAAAACCTTCAGGTGAAAAATCAAAATTTAAAGAAAATATTAGCATTGAGAAGCTGAGATTGCAAAATGCAGAGGTAAGAATGATCCGGAACGATTCCGCAGATAAACTTTATTCCAAATTCAGCATTTTTGAGCTTCAGAAGGTGAAAATTGACAGTAATACGATTAAAACTGCCGTTCCTTTTGAGTATGAACAGTATAAATTTCAGAATGATTCATTATTTTTTGAGATAAACGATCTCCATACGCTGAGTGTTGAAAGTATAAATGCCGAAAATGGCCATTTTGAGGTAGTCGCCTTAAAGATGTTGCCAAGGTATAGTAAAGCTGAACATCAGCAACATATTCCGTACGAAAAGGATCGTTACGATTTTTCTTTACCAAATATTCAGCTAAAAAACCTTACCTGGTCTTTCAAAAACGATACGCTTCATCTTTTTAATCCCTACACGGAAATTAATCGCTTCAATCTGAAGATTTACAGGGACAAATTACAGCCGGACGATCCCAGGCAGAAGCCGTTGTATAGTGAAGTGATTAGAAATTTACCAATAAAAATAGCATTTGACAGTATTGTGTTGCAGGAGGGGTACATTTTGTACGAGGAGCGTACACAAACTTCCCGGCCTCCCGGATCTGTGGATTTTGGTAATTTTGACGCTACGATCTATAATTTCACAAATATTGGAATGGAAAAACCCGACTTTCCCAAAACCGAAATAGATGTGCAAACCCGTCTTTTTGAAAGAGCGCCTTTAAATGTTCACTGGGAGTTTGATATAAGCGATGCGGCAGACCGGTTTCAGATTTCGGGAAATATGGCAGATATTGCCAGCGCTCAGATAAACGAATTCCTAAAACCAGCGATGAATGTTACGGCATCTGGCTCTATTGAAGACCTGGATTTTAATTTTTCTGGTAACGATGACAGCGGAAGCGGGGATATGCAGCTTTCTTATAACGATTTTAAAGTTGAGGTGCTTAAAAGGGATGGAAGCGAAAAGAATGGGTTCTTATCTGCAATAGCCAATTTAGTTATTGATAATACCACAAGTGAGGATAAAAAATATAATGATGTACAGGTTACGCGGGACAAGAAAAAGTCTTTCTGGAATTATTTGTGGCTTTTTATTCGCAATGGCGCCATTAAAACCCTCATTTAGATCCTAAAGGTTACTACCGGGCGATGGGCATGGTTTACAAGATCTTCGCTAATGCTGCCGTTGAAGAAATGAGCAATCCCTTTACGGCCGTGAGTGCCTATTCCAATTAAGTCTGCGTCCATTTCTGCAGCAAAATTCATGATGCCTTTTTCTACGGAAAGGTCATTGTAAATATGAATTTCAGGATTAATATCTTTCATTCCTTCAGTAAAACTTTTTATTCGTTCTTTAACTTCTTTTGAAGTCTTAAAATGGTTTGGGGTATTTACATAGAGTAAATGAAGATTTGCACTAATCATTTTTGCAAATTCAGAAGCCTGGTGAAGCGTGTGTTTATTTGCGGGTTCAGCATCTGTGGCGAACACAAAATTATTAATGTTGAAGTCTTCGTGATTTTTGATTGCCAGTACCGGTATTTCTGAAGATCGTACGACTTTTTCTGTATTAGAACCTATAAACATTTCCTGAAAACCACTGGCGCCATGGGAGCCCATAACAATGAGATCACATTTGTTATTTGCGCTAAATTCGAGAATGCCCTTAAAAGCCTCTCCAAATTGAACATTTTCGTGTATTCTTAAATCTTGTAAATAAGGTAGCTGCAGGAGTTTTGAAAAGCGTTGATGCGCCAGTTTCATAAAAAAAATAGATTCAGGAAGATTTCTGCTGGAATGGCCCTGGACGGGGTCTATTAGTTCGAGTGGTAACTCCAGCACATGCAATAGGTGAAGTTCACTGTTGAACTCTTTAGCCAGCTTTGCGGCAACCTTCAGTGCATTTTCAGCCTGGTCAGAAAAATCGGTTGGTACTAAGATCTTTTTCATGGTCCTGGAGATTGGAACATACTTATTATCATAAAATTACTAATAAATTATCATTTGCACAGCTGTTTTCTATCTCAGAATTAATTATTATATTTGCATCGTTGAAACTAAAAAGTACAGCGAGGGGACGAAAAGTCCCCTCTTTTTATAACCATTATGTTGCAGGAGAGCGTAGAAAAGTTGCTGGATGAGGCATTCGAAAAAAATAAATCATTATTTTTAATAAGCCTTGAGATCAACAGCAATAATCAAATTAGGGTGGTAATTGATGGTGATCAGGGAATTTCGGTTAACGATTGTATAGAAATTAGCCGGAGTGTGGAACACAACCTAGACAGGGAAGAAGAAGATTTTTCACTGGAAGTTACTTCTCCGGGAGTTTCAGAGCCTTTGAGCTTGCCCCGCCAATACAAAAAGAATATAGGAAGGAAATTGCACGTAAAAACCAACGATGAAACAATCGAAGGCGATTTAATTGATGCAAATGAAGAAGAGATAAGCCTGAAATGGAAAGCCCGGGAGCCAAAACCAGTTGGTAAAGGGAGGCATACAGTAGAGAAAGAAGCTGTTTTGCCATATTCGGCTATCGTAGAAGCTAAAGTTATGATAACATTTTAATTAAAAATTGATATGGAAAATATCGCCCTCATAGAGTCATTTTCAGAATTTAAGGATGATAAATTAATAGATCGTGTAACCTTAATGTCGATCTTAGAAGATGTTTTTAGGAATGCTTTGAAGAAGAAATATGGAGAAGATGATAATTTTGATATTATTGTAAATCCAGATAAAGGGGATCTTGAAATTTGGAGGAATCGGGTAGTAGTGGCAGATGGTGAAGTAGAAGATTCTAATAAGGAAATTTCTTTAAGTTCAGCACGCAAGATAGAACCAGATTTTGAAGTTGGGGAAGACGTTTCTGAAGAGGTGAAACTTAAGGATTTGGGACGAAGAGCGATTCTGGCTTTGCGTCAAAACCTTATTTCAAAGATTCACGAGCACGATAATACCAATATTTACAAGCAGTTTAAGGAGCTTGAAGGTGAAATTTACAATGCAGAGGTTCACCATATACGACATCGTGCAATAATCCTGCTTGATGATGAAGGTAACGAGATTGTGTTGCCAAAAGACAGGCAAATTCCTTCAGATTTTTTCAGAAAGGGTGAAAATGTAAGGGGTATTATAGAAAGTGTGGAGCTAAAAGGTAATAAACCTACAATTATTATGTCCCGTACTGCACCCGGATTCCTTGAAAAATTATTTGAACAGGAAATTCCTGAAGTTTTTGACGGTCTTATTACTATTAAAAAAGTAGTAAGGGTGCCGGGAGAAAAGGCAAAAGTAGCAGTAGATTCTTATGACGACAGGATAGATCCTGTTGGAGCCTGTGTTGGTATGAAGGGGTCAAGAATCCACAGTATTGTGCGCGAATTGGGTAACGAAAATATTGATGTTATTAATTACACCAATAACGATCAGCTTTTTATAACACGAGCTTTAAGTCCTGCTAAAATCACTTCTATTAAATTAGATGAGGAAAATAACAGGGCAGAGGTTATCTTGCGGCCAGAAGAAGTATCCAAAGCTATTGGTAGGGGAGGTCACAACATTAGGCTTGCAGGCCAGCTTACCGGTTTTGAAATAGATGTCTTTAGAGAAGGCGTTGAAGAGGATGTGGAGTTGAGCGAATTTACAGATGAGATTGAAGACTGGGTGATCAAGGAATTTTCCAAGATAGGTTTAGATACAGCAAAAAGCGTTTTGGAACAGGATTTGGAAGACCTTGTGCGTCGTACAGATCTTGAAGAAGAAACAATAAGACAGGTATTCCAGGTGTTACGTGACGAATTTGAGGAGTAATGGTCTGGGTTCAGAATTTTTTATAATAAACAAAAAGAGGTTAATTTAGAGGGCAATTTATGGCTGAAGCAAAAACAATGCGATTAAACAAGGTATTACGTGAATTCAATATTTCGTTGGATCGGGCTGTGGAATTTCTGAATTCCCAGGGTCACGACATTGAGGCACGTCCTACTACCAAAATCTCTCCTGAAACTTACCAGGTGCTCTTTGATGAGTTTCAAACAGATAAGAGCAAGAAAGTAGCTTCCAAGGAAGTAGGAGAAGAGAAGAAAAAAGAGAAGGAAGAAATTCGTCTGGCCCGCGAAAGGGACCTGGAGGAAAAGCGTAAAGCTGAAGAGAAGAAGGAAGAAGAGGTTGTTTCTGCGAGAGCAAAACTTTCCGGACCAAAGAAGGTTGGGAAAATAGACCTTGATAAAAAGCCTGAAGAAGCTTCTAAAGAGGAAGAAGCCGAGAAAGAGGAATCTGTAAAACCTGAACAGCCACAGGAAAAGGAATCCCCGGCGGTTGAAGCTAAGCCAGAAGCTCCCAAAGAAACTCCGCAGCCCGCTAAAGAAGAAGAGGAGAAGCCTCAGCCAAAAGAAGAGGCTAAACCCGAAGAGGAAAAGAAACAGGAGGAACCAAAGGAGAAGGAAGAGGAGCAATCCAGTACTTTAAAGACGAATTACGCTAAACTGGACGGCCCCAATTTTACAGGACAAAAAATTGACCTCTCAAAGTTCAAGAAACCTGAAAAGAAAAAAGACGACAAGAAAGCTGCCGATGAAAAGGAGAAGCGCAAAAAGCGTCGTCGCAGAATAAGTAAAGACGTTAAGCCTGGAGCATCTGGAGCTGGCGGGGGTGCAAGAAAAGGACGTGGTTCCAAGCCTCGTTCAAGACCTATAGCCAAGGAGGAGCCAAGCGAAGAAGAAGTGCAAAAACAAGTACGGGAAACGCTGGAAAAACTTCAGGGTAAATCCGGAAAAGGTAAAGGCGCTAAATATAGAAGAGGTAAAAGAGATCAGCACCGTCAACGTTCTGAAGAAGATCTTGCACAACAGGAACTGGAG
The DNA here is from genome assembly GCF_031846505.1 of Autumnicola edwardsiae. Taxonomy (NCBI): domain Bacteria; kingdom Pseudomonadati; phylum Bacteroidota; class Flavobacteriia; order Flavobacteriales; family Flavobacteriaceae; genus Autumnicola; species Autumnicola edwardsiae. The sequence goes on along the minus strand of NZ_JAVRHP010000045.1, from coordinate 15,014 downwards.
AGCAAAACACTTAAGGTAACAGAGTTTGTTACGGTGAGTGAGATCGCTACGATGATGGATGTTCCTGTAACAAAGGTGATTTCTGCCTGTATGTCTCTTGGGATGATGGTTACCATGAACCAGAGGTTGGATGCCGAGACTTTGTCTATAGTTGCAGAAGAGTTTGGCTACGAAGTAGAATTTGTAACTACAGATATTGAAGAGAATACTGTAGAGATAGAAGAAAATCCTGAGGACCTTAAACCAAGGGCTCCAATTGTAACCGTTATGGGTCACGTAGACCACGGTAAGACATCGTTGCTGGATTACGTGCGTCAGGAGAACGTTATTGCCGGTGAGAGTGGTGGGATTACCCAGCATATAGGGGCCTATGGTGTTCAGCTTGAAGGAGGGCAGAAAATTGCCTTTTTGGATACACCGGGTCACGAAGCGTTTACCGCAATGCGTGCCAGGGGTGCCCAGGTAACAGATATTGCAATAATTGTAATCGCGGCAGATGATGATGTGATGCCTCAGACAAAGGAGGCGATTTCCCATGCACAGGCAGCTGGCGTTCCAATTGTTTTTGCAATAAACAAGTCTGATCTTCCAACGGCAAATCCGGAAAAGATTAAAGAAAAACTGGCAGCTATGAACTTGCTGGTAGAAGATTGGGGAGGTAAAATCCAGTCTCATGATATTTCTGCTAAAACAGGAATGGGTGTAAAAGAATTACTTGAAAAAGTGTTGCTTGAAGCTGAAATCCTGGAATTGCAGGCCAATCCTGATAAACTTGCCGTAGGTACTGTGGTTGAGGCTTATCTGGATCGCGGTCGTGGTTATATTTCCACCATTCTGGTTCAATCGGGAACTTTGAGAATAGGAGATTATGTCCTTGCCGGAAGGAATAGCGGTAAAATAAAGGCCATGCACGATGAGCGTGGGCACGAGATTAAGGAAGCAGGGCCTTCTACTCCGGTTTCTATACTTGGTCTGGACGGTGCGCCACAAGCGGGTGATACTTTCAAGGTAATGACCGATGAGAGGGAAGCAAAAGATATAGCTTCCAAGAGAACGCAGTTACAACGGGAACAATCTGTACGTACTCAAAGGCATATTACGCTGGATGAGATTGGAAGAAGGATTGCTCTTGGAGACTTCAAAGAGCTTAATATTATTCTGAAAGGTGATGTGGATGGTTCGGTAGAAGCGCTTACAGATAGTTTCCAGAAGCTTTCTACGGAAGAAATTCAGGTGAATATCATTCATAAAGGAGTAGGAGCTATTACTGAAAGTGATGTGCTTCTGGCCTCAGCATCTGATGCTGTAATTATTGGCTTTAATGTACGTCCTGCCGGAAATGCGAGACAGGTTGCCGACAAGGAAGAGATAGACATCAGGACCTATTCAATTATCTACGATGCCATCAATGACCTTAAAGATGCCATGGAAGGTATGTTGTCTCCGGAATTAAAAGAGGAGATTACCGGTACAGCCGAAATAAGGGAAACTTTCAAGATTTCCAAGATCGGTACCATTGCAGGTTGTATGGTTACTTCAGGTAAGATATACAGGAGCGCGGGCGTAAGACTTATTCGCGACGGGGTGGTTGTTTACACTGGTGAGCTTTCTTCATTGAAACGATTTAAAGATGACGTAAAAGAAGTTTCGAAAGGATATGATTGTGGTCTCCAGGTGAAGAACTACAATGATATTAAAGAAGGAGATGTAGTGGAAGCCTTTAGAGAAGTTGAAGTAAAGAAGAAGTTAAAATAAACTTCAAATAGTTTTATAAAAAAAGCCGTTTTCTAACCAGAAAGCGGCTTTTTTGTTTTTCAATTTCAGATTCTGAAGGTTTTTATTTCGGAAATGGTTGAGTTACGTTTATCGTGCTTGTCATGAGAAGCATTCTCTGAAGAGGGTGAAAAGACCGGTCTGATTTTTAAATCCGAAGTGGTTTAAAGTCCATTCGTTCGTTGTTATAGTCGAAAATTGGCAAATATTGATATGCTCTTTCTCCCGTCGCTTAAAATTGCAGATTTCAGGATTTCCAATGTGGAAAACAGGAACTTCTGAAGTTTTGAACTACGTTTCTGAAGAAATTCTGGCTCCTGTCTCCTGCAGCGAAGCGCTCTTGGCTATAACTGTTGGTCGAAAATTGGCAAATATCAGTACGGATTTTTTCCGGCCACTTAATACTGAAATTTTTTCTCCTGCAACGCAGCCTGACTCTTTCAGTAATATTCACTTACCTTCTTTTTGGCTTCGGAATAAACGCTCCGGGAAAATTTTCCTTAATTTGAAGCAAAGCCCTGTCAGCTTCAAGCCGGTTACGGAAATTACCTACATAAACCTTATAATTAGGGGTTTCATAGTCGATCATCGCCGGGTAAGAGTACTTGTTTTCATATTCTTTGAATACTTCACTGGCTTCATTATTATCGCCATAGAACAATTGAATCTTATAGCGGTCTCCAATTTTATTGTCTTCAGACATTTCGGTTTTCAAATCCAACAGCATTGGAATTTTCTGATCCTGGTTAATGGTTATTTCAGCATTTTGAGCAGAAAGGTTTGCATACGAAAAAGCAGTCAGAAAAGAGATGAAAATTAAGTTTTTTCGGGATAGGATTCGCATAATCATTACATTTAACACAAAGGTAAAACTAAATAACTCAAACAGGTCTTAAATATTATTTAGAACAAATATAAATTATCGATTAACACATCTCTAACATTCCTAAAATCCACTTTATATATTACTTTTGTGCACGAATTTTAAGGTGCGGAGACATGTTTTTTTGTTGCATTTACAAGTATAAAAACCGTACCAAAGTTTAGACGTTAATTCAACTTATAATATGAAAAAGGTGAAATACCGCCATTCAACCTCACGATTGCTGCTCTTAAGTGTAGCATTCTTCTTATCGTTTACAGTTACTGGAATTGCTCAGGATGAGGCTTCAGCCGATGCTTCTCAGGATGAGCAGGAGCAAGCGCAGGGTGAGGAACAAACTTCGGGAGCGGCTGCGGCGACTGGTGGATTGGGTGACCCGGCTAATGGTAAATCTTTGTTTAATTCTTTATGTGCTGCATGTCACAAGCCTTATTCTGAATCTATAGGCCCAGCCCTTAACGGTGTGACTGAAAGACATGATATGGATTGGCTTTATCAGTGGATTCATAATAGCACCAATCTTATTGCTTCCGGAGACGATGAGGCTGTAGCGATTTTTGAGGAGTATAACGAGACGGTAATGCCTCCTTTTCCTCAGTTAACAGAGACGCAGATAAATGACATTCTGGCTTATGTAGAACAGCCAAAACCCGAAGCTCCGGCGTCTGCTCAACAGGGCGGTGCTGAAGGTGGTTCTGGTGGTGGAGGACAAGGGGCTTCAACTAACCTGATTTTAGGGGTTCTTGCTTTTGTGCTGCTAATGTTGTTAGCTGTTTTGTTTTTGGTAAATAAAACCCTTAGGAATTTTGCTGCGGCTAGCGGTGTGGTTATTCCTGAAAAGCCAAAAAGAAAGCCTTTATACAAATCTTTTGTAGAAAACCAGTTTCTTTTGGTTGTGCTGTCGATAGTGGTTTTACTTGGTGTGGCTTATTATGGTTATGGATATGTGATGCAGGTTGGTGTAGACCAGGGTTATCAGCCAATCCAGCCAATCCATTTCTCGCATAGAATACATGCCGGAGATAACCAGGTAGAGTGTAAATTCTGTCACTCTTCTGCACGGACTTCAAAAACATCGGGGATACCTTCGTTAAATGTTTGTATGAACTGTCATAAATCAATTTCCGAAGTAGCTCCGGAAACCGCGACTGCAGAGTTTACAAAAGAATTCTATGATAAAGAAATAGCCAAGTTATATGAGGCAACAGGTTGGGAACCGGGTTCAAGAACATATTCGGGAGAAGCAAAGCCGGTAAAGTGGGTGCGCCTGCATAACCTTCCCGATTTTGCATATTTTAACCATTCTCAGCACGTAACTGTACAGGGAACTCAGTGTCAAACTTGTCATGGTCCTGTTCAGGAAATGGAAGTAATGTATCAACATGCGCCGCTCACAATGGGTTGGTGTGTAAATTGCCATCGTGAGACTAAAGTGAGTATGGAGGGCAACGAATACTACGAGAAAATTCATGAGGAGTTGGCTAAGAAATACGGTGTTGAAGAAGTTACTGCTGCAGATATGGGTGGTATAGAATGTGGAAAATGCCATTATTAAACAATTTTTTCCTGCCGTTGGCAGGCTTAATTTAGAAGTTAATATTTAGATATATATGTCATCAAACAAAAAATACTGGACAAGTGTTGAGGAGCTGGATAAAGACAGTTCTATTGTTGAGGCGCTACAACAGAAGGAATTTGTGGAGGAAATACCGGTGGATGAATTTCTAGGGGATAAAGATTCGCTGGAAAGTTCTAAAACATCAAGAAGGGATTTCCTTAAATATGTTGGTTTTAGTACTGCAGCAGCTACGCTTGCAGCGTGTGAAGGACCTGTTGTTAAATCTATACCTTATGTAGTGCAGCCGGAACGTATCGTTCCCGGTAATGCCAATTACTATGCGACTACAATGGCCGATGGGTTTGATTTTGCCGGCGTCCTGGTAAAGACCCGTGAAGGAAGACCTATAAAGATAGAGGTTAATACAATGGCTAATACCGGAGCGAATGCAAGGGTTCAGGCTTCTGTATTATCTCTTTACGATAAGAAAAGGCTTAAAAGACCTAAAGCTGACGGGCAGAACATTTCCTGGGAGGAATTCGACCGTACCGTACAGGGTAGGCTTAATAATATTAACGGAGAAATAGCCTTGCTTACACCTACGTTTGCAAGTCCTTCTACATCAAGAATTATTAGTGAATTTTCAGAAAGATATGGTAATGTAAGGCATGTGGTCTATGATACTGTTTCTGAAGATGCTGCTCTAAATGCATTTCAGACCAGATATGGCAGACGGGCATTGCCTTCTTATGATTTTTCTAAGGCTGAAACTATCGTTTCTGTTGGTGCCGATTTTCTCGGGGATTGGAATGGTGGCGGATACGATTCAAAATATGCGCTTGGGCGTATTCCTAAAGATGGAAGGATGTCCAGACATATCCAGTTTGAAGCAAATATGAGCTTATCTGGTGCAAACGCAGATAAGCGGGTGCCTTTAAGACCATCTCAGCAAAAAGCTGTTTTGGCTGCTCTGCACGGGTATGTTGTTGGTGGTAATTCTACCAGTAATTTATCTTCTGAACTTGATGATATTGTAGTGAAAGCTGCATCTCAATTGAGACGTTCAGGCAGTAATGCTGTTGTGGTTACCGGTCTTCAGGATAATGATGCTCAATCTTTGGCCTTGGCAATAAATGAAAGGCTTGGGAGTGAAGTAATGGATGTGGAAAATCCGAGATTGCTGAGACAGGGTAATGCTGCGGAAGTTGCACAACTTGTAAATGATATGGCTTCCGGTAACATTGGGGCTATTATAATGGCTGGTGTTAATCCAGTTTACAGCTTGCCTAATTCTCCGGAATTTGTTGAGGGGCTTAAGAATGTTGAGCTTTCAGTAGCTTTTACGTCTAAAGAAGATGAAACAGCAAAATTGTGCGAGTTTGTTGGTCCAACCCCGCATTATTTAGAAAGTTGGGGAGATGTTCAGTTTTCAGCAAGAAACGTGACTTTAATGCAGCCAACGATAAGGCCGCTATTTGATACGAGACAATTTCAGGATACACTGCTAAGGTGGAGTGGTAATTCTCAGAATTATTACGAATATCTTCGGGAAATGTGGTCCGGTGCTTTAGGAGCAGATTCCTGGAACCAGGCGTTACATGACGGAGCTTTTGAACTTGATGGATCTTCTGAATTTGCTGCTGCCGGGAATACTTCGGGAACTTCACCTGAAATGAACAATGATGCGGTTGCGGCAAGAAATTTATCTTCAACTGCAGAAGAAGGAGAAGGGCTTGAGCTTGAACTTTACACTTCAGTTGCTATGGGAGATGGCCAGCAGGCTAATAACCCATGGCTGCAGGAAATGCCAGATCCTCTAACAAGAGCTTCATGGGATAACTATTTAAAAATTTCCAGAGCAGATGCCGAAGCAATGGGGCTTGAAAACTACCACGTATCTAACGGGGCTTTAAACGGAAGCAAAGTAAACATTACGCTTGGGGATACTGTCGTGAAAGACGTTCCTGTTTACATTCAGCCTGGTCAGGCCAGAGGTTCGGCTGCACTTGCTTTTGGTTACGGTAAAACTGAAGCCATACAGGAAGAAATGAAGGTGGGTGTGAATGCTTATCCTTTATATAAGAACTTCAGTTCAATTCAAAATGTAAGCATAGAGAAAGCTGAAGGGACTCATGAGTTTGCATGTGTTCAGCTTCATAACACCCTTATGGGCAGAGGTGATATTATAAAAGAAACAACCTTAGAAATATTTAATACCAGGGACTCCCATTTCTGGAACCCGGTTGCTGAAGTTTCCTTAAATCACCAGGAAACCCCGGTTACTTCACCTGAAGTTGATCTTTGGGAAAACTTTGATCGCAGTATTGGACATCACTTCAATATGTCTATAGATCTTAATGCCTGTACAGGATGTGGTGCTTGTGTAATCGCTTGCCACGTAGAGAACAACGTTCCTGTAGTTGGTAAGGAAGAAGTTAGAAAATCCAGGGATATGCATTGGTTGCGTATTGATAGATATTACGCTTCTGATGAAGAAGGCTTTGGGGCAGATATAGACACCAAAGAAAATATGTCTGGCCTTGGCAGTTCTCTGTCAACCTTTGCTGAAATGGAAGAGCCTGCAGATAATCCACAGGTGGTATTCCAGCCGGTAATGTGCCAGCACTGTAATCAGGCTCCCTGTGAAACAGTATGCCCTGTGGCGGCAACTGTGCATGGGCGCCAGGGACAAAACCAGATGGTCTACAACCGTTGCGTGGGTACAAGATATTGTGCTAACAACTGTCCTTATAAAGTTCGTAGGTTTAACTGGTTCCTTTATAACAAGAACGAAGAATTCGATTATCATATGAACAATGATCTTGGACGTATGGTATTGAATCCTGATGTAACTGTAAGGTCCAGGGGTGTAATGGAGAAATGTTCCCTTTGTATCCAGAGAACCCAGAAAACCATCCTGGATGCGAAAAGGGAAGGAAGGCCTGTTGAAGATGGAGAATTCCAGACTGCATGTTCCCTTGCCTGTGACAAAGGTGCTATTGTATTTGGAGATGTTAATGATGAAGGTAGCTTGATATATGAAAAGAGGCAGGACGAAAGGATGTACCACATGTTGGAATATCTTGGTACAAAGCCGAATGTTATGTATCAAACTAAAGTGAGAAATACAGCAGACGCTTAATAAATCAATAATAAAGAATCAATTATAAAAAGGATATGTCTCATTACGAAGCACCTATAAGAAAGCCTTTAATAACCGGTAATAAAACGTACCACGACGTCACGTTAGATGTAGTTGCACCGGTAGAGGGAAGGGCTAATAAATCCTGGTGGATTGTTTTCTCCATTGCGCTTGTAGCTTTTATGTGGGGATTAGGATGTATAATCTATACGGTTTCAACCGGGATCGGTACTTGGGGATTAAATAAAACCGTCGGTTGGGCATGGGATATTACCAACTTTGTATGGTGGGTAGGTATTGGTCACGCCGGTACCCTTATTTCCGCGGTACTTTTGCTGTTCCGTCAAAAGTGGAGAATGGCGATTAACCGCTCTGCGGAAGCTATGACCATTTTCTCGGTAATGCAGGCAGGTCTTTTCCCTATTATTCACATGGGGCGTCCATGGCTGGCTTATTGGGTTTTGCCTATTCCTAACCAGTTTGGAACATTATGGGTTAACTTTAATTCACCGTTGCTTTGGGATGTATTTGCTATTTCCACTTATCTTTCGGTATCGCTCGTATTCTGGTGGACCGGTTTGCTCCCTGATTTTGCAATGATCAGGGACAGGGCCATTACTCCCTTTAATAAAAGGATCTACGGAATTTTATCTTTTGGATGGAGTGGACGGGCTAAAGACTGGCAACGTTTTGAAGAGGTTTCTCTTGTTCTTGCCGGTTTAGCGACACCATTAGTACTTTCTGTACACACCATAGTATCTTTTGACTTTGCTACCTCGGTAATTCCTGGATGGCACACCACGATCTTTCCTCCTTACTTTGTTGCGGGTGCAATTTTCTCAGGATTTGCAATGGTAAATACGTTGCTCATCATTATGAGAAAGGTTTCTCATCTTGAAGATTACATTACAGTTCAGCATATAGAATTAATGAACATAGTAATTATGATCACCGGTTCTATTGTTGGTACAGCATATATTACAGAGTTGGTTATCGCATGGTATTCTGGTGTGGAATACGAACAATATGCTTTCTTAAACAGGGCCACAGGTCCTTACTGGTGGGCGTATTGGTCTATGATGACCTGTAACGTGTTCTCACCGCAGTTTATGTGGTTCCCAAAGTTGAGAAGAAGTATCATGTTCTCTTTCTTTATATCGATAATTGTAAATATTGGGATGTGGTTTGAGCGTTTCGTTATTATTGTAACATCGTTGCACAGGGATTACCTTCCGTCTTCCTGGACAATGTTCTCCCCTACTTTTGTGGATATTGGTATTTTTATAGGAACCATTGGCTTCTTTTTCGTATTGTTCCTGTTATATGCACGATCTTTCCCTGTAATTGCACAGGCCGAAGTAAAGTCTATTCTAAAAGCTTCAGGAGAAAAGTATAAGAGGTTGCGGGCTGAACATGGAGATCATGTAAAGCATTATGATCCTAACCCTATTCAGCAGCCAAGAGCAAATTCTGAAAGGGACGAGGATAAGGCTAAACAATGGAATGAGTCCCTTCCGGGAGAAACCGAAGATGATGCTAACGGAAAGGGGCACGAGGGTACGGTAAATGCCGATGCATTAACTGGTAGCGAGGTTACAAGGGACAGAATTGACGAAATGCTGGGCAGAATTGGAACTTACGATCCTGCCACGCAATCTCAGGATGACCTGCAGAAGCTTAAAAATGTTGGTCCTTTACTGGAACAGCGTTTACACCAGGTGGGAATCTATCTTTTTGACCAGGTTAGCAGGCTTACAGAGAAAGATTTCACCTTGCTTGATGAAGTTATAGATGCTTTTCCTATCCCTGAAAATCGGGAAAACTGGGTGGCACAGGCAAATGATTTAAAAAATAAGAAATAAGATGGCATCAAAGGTTATACACGCTATTTATAATGATGACGACTTGCTTATACAGGCAGTGAAGCAGGTTCGTGAAGCACGCTATCATATTGGGGAGGTTTATACACCGTTCCCGGTACACGGTCTTGATAAAGTAATGGGTTTGGCCCCAACCAGGCTTGCCATTACCTCCTTTATCTACGGTGTAATTGGACTGAGTGTAGCAGTGGCAATGATGAATTTTATAATGATAGAAGACTGGCCACAGGATATTGGGGGAAAGCCAAGTTTTAGTTTTCTTCAGAATTTGCCGGCTTTTGTGCCTATCATGTTTGAACTCACGGTATTTTTTGCGGCCCACTTGATGGTAATTACGTTTTACATGAGAAGTAAACTATGGCCTTTTAAAAAAGCTGAAAATCCTGATTTAAGAACAACAGATGATATGTTCCTGATGGAAGTTGATGCGGCAAGTCATAATATCGACGAGCTTACAAAATTCTTGTACGATACAGGTGCATCTGAAATTAAACTAATTGAAAAATAAATAGACATAATGAAAAGTTTATTTAAAAGATACTTATTGTTGTTCATTCTGGCTGCGACTGTGGTTTCTTGTGTCGACAATTCAAAGCCGAACTACGAGTATATGCCCAACATGTACCGTACCGTTACTTATGAAACTTACGGCGAATATCCTGTGTTTGAAAATGGGCAGGAAGCAAAGTTGCCTGTAGAAGGAACGGTCCCAAGGGGATGGATGCCTTACCCATACGAGAATAATGCTGAGGGTTATGCATCAGCTAAGGCAAACCTTACCAATCCATTACCTTATACAGAAGATAATCTTGCTGCAGGAAAGCAGTTGTTCACCATCTACTGTGCAGTTTGTCATGGTGATGAAGGTGACGGACAGGGGATTTTAGCTGAAAGGGAAAAAATTCTTGGTGTTCCCGCATATGATGATGCAGGAAGAAATATTACAGAAGGTAGTGTTTACCACGTGATGTACTACGGCCTGAATAATATGGGTTCGTATGCCTCTCAAACTAGTATTGAGGAGCGTTGGTTAATAGATCACTATGTAATGAACCTTAAGAATCAATTAGCCGGAAACTCAGAAAGGGAGTTTGAAGAAGAAACTGCGGAGTTAGACGAGGTAGAGAATCTTATCCCGGCAGTAAATGCCGATAAAGAGATGGTTTCCAAAGAGACTACTACTACAAGTGGCGAGGAAGAAAATCAAAACGAAGAATAAAAAGTATTTAGATCTATTAATATGTACACGCTATCCAGTAAATTAAAGTTAACGGCAATTATTTGTATGATTGTTGGTGCCATAGGTCTCATATACGGATTTATAGCCGCACCGGGTTCTGTGGAAGAGGTCAGGGAAATGATGGCATCTCACGGAGAACATGGTGAGACGCATCAGGAAGTAACACACGACGAAGAGGGAGTAGAAGGGGCAAACGAGCACAACTTTCCCAAAGAAGTTGAGGATGCAGGTTATGAAGAAGATCACGAAGGGGAACACGGCGAGGCAGGATCTCATGAAGACGAACATTACGAACATGTTTTGCACCAATTACAAAACAAACCGTGGGCTGCGATATATGTAGCGGCCTTCTTTTTCTTTATGATATCCCTGGGAACCCTGGCATTCTATGCTGTACAATACGCGGCGCAGGCCGGTTGGTCTCCTGTTTTGTTCAGGGTAATGGAAAGTATATCTGCTTATCTGCTGCCAGGGGGAGTAATAATGTTTATTCTTCTTGTACTTTCAAGTCTTCACCTTAATCATCTCTTTATATGGATGGATCCGGAAGTAGTAGCCACAGATGAAATTATTCAGAATAAATCATCCTACCTTAATGTACCGTTCTTTTTAATAAGAGCAGCGATTTACCTTGGTGGATGGATCTTCTTTGGTTATTTGTTGAGAAGGAATTCTCTAAGACATGATGATGCTAATGATAGTCGCTGGTTTAAAACCAACTTTAAATTAGCTGCAGGATTTCTGGTATTCTTTATAGTTACAGAATCTATGATGTCCTGGGACTGGATTATGAGTGTGGACCCTCACTGGTTTAGCACCTTGTTTGGATGGTACGTTTTCGCAAGTATGTTCGTTTCCGGTATCACAACTATTGCTTTAATAACAATTTATTTGAAATCGCGCGGATACCTCACCTTTGTTAACAACAGCCATATCCACGATTTGGCCAAGTTCATGTTCGGGATCAGTATTTTCTGGACCTACCTTTGGTTTTCACAGTTTATGTTGATCTGGTACTCTAACATACCAGAAGAAGTAGTGTATTATATTACCCGTATGGAGGATTATCGTCTGCCGTTCTTTGGTATGGTGGCCATTAACTTCCTTTTCCCGGTTCTTGTACTAATGAATAGTGACTATAAAAGGGTAAACTGGTTTGTGGTAATGACCGGTATTGTGGTGTTAATTGGACATTATCTGGATATATTTGTAATGATAATGCCTTCAACCGTTGGTGAATCCTGGTTTATTGGAATTCCTGAAATAAGTGCAGTACTTTTCTTTGGAGGATTGTTTACTTTTGTGGTCTTTAATGCACTTACTAAAGCACCGCTTTTGGTGAAGAGAAACCCTTTCCTTAAGGAAAGTGAGAATTACCATTATTAATAAAGAATATTGTTTAAAGAAGAAATTATAAGATGACCGTATTTTTAGTAATAGTAGTACTGGCACTTCTTGCCGTAACGGGTTGGCAAATGTCGAAGATATTTCAGTTGTCAAGAAGTCCTGATACAGATACATCTGAAATTGCCACCGATAAGGACAATAATAGTCAGGGACTGTTTATGATGGTCTTTGTGATTCTGTTCTTTATCCTCATGGCTTACTGCTTCTGGTACTACAGTAGGTTCTATCTTCCGGGAGGAGCTTCAGAACATGGTTCGCAGTATGATAACCTGATGTTTATTTCTATCGCTGTTATCATGATCGTGCAGGTGCTAACACAAGCGTTGTTGTTTTATTTTTCCTACTACTACAGAGGGAACAAGCGTAAAAGGGCACTTTTCTATGCAGACAATGATAAGCTGGAATTCATCTGGACAATTATCCCGGTAATTGTACTTTCAGGATTAATCCTTTATGGCCTTTTTACCTGGTCAAGTATTATGAATATAAATGAAGAGGATGATCCTTTAATAGTTGAATTATATGCAAAACAGTTTAGCTGGACGGCCAGGTATGCAGGAGAGGACAATACTTTAGGAAAGGCTAATGTGCGTTTTATAGAAGGTGTAAACACTGTAGGTGTAGATGTAAATGATAATTATGCTGAAGACGACATTGTAGCAACAGAACTTCATTTACCTGTAGGCAGGCCTGTTGTTTTTAAACTCCGGTCTCAGGATGTACTTCATTCCGCTTATTTCCCACATTTCAGGGCGCAAATGAATGTTGTTCCGGGAATGATCACACAATTTGGCTTTACCCCAACAATCACTACCGAAGATATGCGGAGTTCTGAATATATGGTAGATAAGGTGAGAACGATCAATGAAATAAGAAAAGAAAATAGTCAGCAATTAATGGCGAATGGAGAAGCTCCTTTAGATTCTTATGAATTTGATTATTACTTATTGTGTAACAAGATTTGTGGAGTCGCTCATTATAACATGCAAATGAAAATTGTGGTAGAAAGCCCCGAGGATTATAACGCCTGGCTGGCAGAGCAACAAACTTTTGGTGCTACTATGGCAGAGCAGGAACCTCCATCTGGGCAGGAAGCAGAGATTAAGCAGGAGAAGAGGGATGCACCCGAAGAGGTGAGAGAGACGATGGAAGCAATGGAACAAGGAGAAGAAATTTAAAAAGATTAAAGAATTAAAGATATGTCAGCAATAGCAAATGCACCGGCTCAGGATCATCATGACGATCATGGACATCATCATAAGCAAACATTTATAACAAAATATATTTTCAGCCAGGATCATAAGATGATTGCCAAGCAATATCTTATTACAGGTCTTTTAATGGGAGTAATAGGCATACTTATGTCTATTCTTTTTAGAATGCAGCTGGCCTGGCCCGAAGAATCTTTCTGGATTTTCGAAGCACTACTTGGTAAATGGGCGCCAGATGGGGTGATGACACCTTCTGTGTACCTTGCACTGGTAACAATCCACGGTACGATAATGGTATTTTTCGTGCTAACAGCAGGGTTAAGTGGTACGTTTAGTAATCTTTTAATTCCGTTACAGATAGGGGCAAGGGATATGGCTTCCGGATTTCTTAACATGCTTTCTTACTGGTTGTTTTTCATTTCCTGCATTATAATGCTTAGTTCATTGTTTGTAGAAGCAGGACCTGCATCTGCTGGTTGGACCATTTATCCGCCTTTAAGTGCCTTACCACAGGCCATAGGAGGTTCTGGAATGGGGATGACCCTTTGGTTAACTTCCATGGCAATCTTCATTGCTTCATCTTTGTTAGGTTCATTAAATTACATTGTAACTGTACTTAACCTTAGAACCAACGGGATGTCTATGACCAGGCTTCCTTTAACTATCTGGGCATTTTTCGTGACTGCAATAATCGGGGTGGTTTCTTTCCCTGTATTACTTTCTGCAGCACTGTTACTTATTATGGACCGTAGCTTCGGAACTTCATTTTTCCTGAGTGATATCTATCTGGAAGGAGAAGTACTTGCGCACCAGGGAGGTTCTCCGGTTCTTTTTGAGCATTTATTCTGGTTTCTTGGTCACCCGGAAGTTTATATTGTTATCCTTCCTGCGATGGGGATCGCTTCAGAAGTTTTAGCAACCAACTCCCGTAAACCTATTTTTGGGTACAGGGCTATGATTGCGTCTATTCTTGCAATTGCCTTCCTGTCGACAATAGTTTGGGGTCACCATATGTTCGTTTCTGGTATGAATCCGTTCCTTGGTTCGGTATTTACCTTTACAACCTTATTAATTGCAATCCCTTCCGCAGTAAAAGCTTTTAACTGGATTACAACGATCTGGAAAGGAAATTTACAAATGAACCCTGCGATGTTGTTTTCCATTGGGTTTGTAAGTACGTTTATTACCGGAGGTCTTACAGGTATTATCCTTGGAGATTCCACACTGGATATTAACGTTCATGATACTTACTTTGTGGTAGCTCACTTCCACCTGGTGATGGGTATTTCAGCCTTGTACGGACTCTTTGCCGGTGTATATCACTGGTATCCTAAAATGTTCGGAAGGATGATGAACAAAAATCTCGGTTATATCCACTTCTGGGTAACAATTGCCGGTGCTTACGGAGTATTCTTCCCTATGCACTTTATTGGGATGGCAGGTTTGCCGCGTAGATATTATACTAACACGGCTTTCCCATATTTCGATGACCTTCAGGATGTGAACGTGATTATTACCGTTTCAGCTATCATTACTGCGGTTGTGCAGTTAGCATTTATGTATAACTTCTTTGGTTCTATGTTCTATGGAAAAAAAGCAGTTCAGAACCCATGGAAAGCCAATACATTAGAATGGACAACTCCTGTGGAACATATTCATGGGAACTGGCCGGGACCAATTCCTTCAGTTCACCGTTGGGCTTACGATTACAGTAAAACCAATAGAAATGGAGAATACGTTATCCCGGGGCAGGATTTTGTACCGCAAAATGTGCCGCTTCAGGAGCACGAAGAGGAATTGGGTGAGGGGCACCAGGTGGCCAATCCCTAAATAAACTTTTTTCAGAATTAATTCTGAAGTAAACTGCTTTGGGGCAATCCCACGAAGCATTAAGAAGAAATAATTTTCGCTTTCGAAGCA
>NZ_JAVRHP010000044.1:0-27275 GCF_031846505.1 Autumnicola edwardsiae | reverse complement strand
AGAGGGTGATTAGGGGGTGCACACTCGCCAGTCTCTCCAGTACATAGAGACGTATAATATTGTCTGTTGCTCCTACAACTACAAGTCCGTAAATTAAAATCGCAATGGCCTGTAGATTATCACCCTGGGCAAAAAGGAGAATGGTTACCGGAAGGATCCCTAGTGCTGTACCAATAAATGGGATCATGGAGCCAACGGCTGTAATTACAAACCAGAAAAAAGGATCGGGAACACCTATAACGAGGTATCCCAATAATGCAATAATTCCCTGGCACAGTGCTACCAGTGGTATTCCTAACGCATTTGATTTTACCAGTTGATTGCTTTCTTTGCCGATAAGCGTGAGGTTTTCTTTTCCTAAAGGTATATAGGCTATGAGGGAATCCCGTAGCGCCTGCCTGTTAGTAAGCATATAGTACAGCATAAAGTACATAATCCCAATTGCTATAAAAGCATCAAAGGTGCCTCCTGCAAGACTTTGCAGGTTTGTTGAAATCCAACTGGTTACTGAAGAGGTGTCGATCGTCTGGCTCAAATTGTACCCAAAATAATCCTCCAGGTAATAGGTCTGTTCTTTTACAGCAGAAACCACCCTTTCTGAATTTGCAACTGCTTTTCCAATTTTAGAAGAAAGCATAAGTACAATGAGCGATACGGGAACAAGAATGCCAACAAAAGACCCCGACATTAAAAAGGCTGCTGCAAGGCTTGGCTTCCATCCGCGTGCAAGCAACTTGCGCATCCATGAAATGAGCAAGGCATATAGCGTAATCGCACCAAGAACTCCGGAGAGGTATGGTGTTATTTCCTTAAAAATTAAAACCGCTAAAAAAAGAATAAGCAATAGCACGAAAATCTGACGTACCAAGGCCGGTTTTAATGTATTCATATAGTTTTTTAGTTGGTCGTTACTTGGCAAAAAGCTGGTCCATGTTTTTAAAAGCCTTAAATTCCAGGGCATTTCCACATGGATCTTTAAAGAACATCGTAGCCTGTTCACCTACCTGTCCTTCAAATCGAATATAAGGTTCGATAACAAAATCGATATCCTTTGATTTTAATAATTTAGCAAACTCCTGAAAAACGTCCCACTTCAAAACCACTCCAAAATGTGGTATTGGCACATCCTTCCCGTCTACAGGATTACTGGAGGCAGGAGCTGTTTTTTCCGGCTCTTTATAATGGATAACCAGTTGATGACCAAAAAAATTGAAGTCCACCCAATGTTCGCTACTACGCCCTTCTCCGCATCCAAGGGTTTCCTTGTAGAATTTTCTACATTTCTGAAGATCTGAAACCGGTATGGCAAGATGGAAAGGTTGTATTTTCATAGTGTTGGTTAATTTGCAGCTCTTTCACAAAATTGCTATTCACAAGGGTAATCTAAATACATCGTGAATAGATTTTGCTTAAAATTACCAAGATATCTTTAGATCAAGGTGGTACTGCGCGCTAATAATCTGTTAAGATTTATCCCTGCGGTTGCGCCTGCTTTTGTGAGTGTTCTCTTTCTTCGGAAAAGGCTTTGCAGAACGATCTTTTTTGCCGGAATTGTTAATTTTAGAGGCTTCTTCTGTTTTTACCGATGCATCCACCATCTGGTTGATGGTTTTAAGTTCATTTTCGGTTAGCTCACGCCATTTTCCCACGGGCACATCCAGTTGCACATTCATGATCCTAATGCGCTTTAGGGCAGTAACTTCATAGCCTAAAAATTCGCACATCCTTCTAATCTGCCTGTTTAGTCCCTGGGTAAGAATAATCTGGAATTCATATTTTCCCAGCTGCTCTACCTCACATTTTTTCGTGGTGGTGCCCAGAATTGGAATTCCGGAGCCCATTCGGTTTATAAAATCCTTTGTAATTGGTTTGTTAACGCTTACGATATATTCCTTCTCGTGGTTGTTGCGGGCACGCAGAATTTTATTTACAATATCACCATCGTTCGTCAGGAAAATCAGGCCTTCACTGGGTTTGTCCAGCCGGCCAATGGGAAAAATACGTTTTGGATAATTAATGTAGTCAATTATATTGTCCTTTTCTACGCGGGTGTCTGTAGTGCAAACAATACCAACAGGTTTATTAAAAGCCAGGTACACATTTGGCTCCTTAAGTTCTTCTTTGGAAACCAGTTTCCCGTTTACCCGCACTTCATCTCCGGGAGCAACTTTGGTTCCCATTTCAGGAACTTTTCCGTTTAGAGTAATTCTTCCCTGTTCGATAAGTTTATCGGCTTCCCGGCGGGAGCAGTAGCCCACTTCGCTTAGGTATTTGTTGATTCTGGTAAGTTTAATTTCAGACATAAAATGGATTCTGTTGCAAAGATACAAGATTTAAATCCCAATAAACACGTGCTCAAAATGGCAATTTTCGAGCTGCAAATTCTGGAATGAACATTCTTCAGAAGAAATTTCAATAAAAAATAATTGCGTCAGGCAACCTTTTGTAACTTTTCCGCGTCTATATAAATAGAAGGCTCTAATAATAATTATCAGGTGAAAGTAATTCAGCTTTTTAAAAACGATACGCGTCTCATCGAGCGTGCTGCCAACAACAACCGGGAGGCGCAACAGCGGTTGTACGAGATCCATTCGGGAAAAATGCTTAGCGTTTGCAGGCAGTATGTAAAAGACCTTCATCATGCTGAAGAAGTAATGCTAAACGGTTTTTTTAAAGTTTTTACTAATCTTAATTCATTTAAAGATGAAGGAAGTTTTGAAGGCTGGATTCGGAAAATTATGGTTAGGGAGGCAATTTCTTTTTTGCGGACAAATCACAAAGTAGTATTTGAGCAGGAGGAAATGACTTATTATACTGAAAGTGGGAATAATATTAATTCTGAATTAGAAGTGGCTCATTTGCAGCGGTTAATAGATGATCTTCCCGAAGGTTACCGGATGGTTTTTGTGATGTATGCCGTAGAAGGTTATAAACACAGCGAAATTTCAAAAATGTTGAATATTTCTGAAGGAACTTCCAAGTCACAATTGTTTAAAGCGAGAAAAATGTTGCAGGAAAAATTAAAATCTCAAAGTACTACAGGTTATGGCACCAAATAAATTTGAAAATCGACTTAAAGAGCAGCTCGAAAAAAGGCAAATATCGCCTTCAGAAGACAGCTGGGACAAATTAAGCAGCAGGTTGGATGCTGAAGAGAAAAAATTATCCGGCATTAGCAGGAAATGGTGGATGGGAATGGCGGCTGCGGCAGTTACAGCCCTCCTCATGGGAACTTTTGTGTCGAAAACTGACATTTTTGGCACCTCACCTTCTGTCGTAGATAATCCTACTGAAGAAATCGAAAACTATAAGACGACTCTTGAAAATGGCAATTATCGACCTGAAGCAGAGCTTGCTTCCGAAGAAATTGAGGCAGAAAAAATTTCAGAAGAAAAAAATGAATCAGATAAAGAGGAAATTGTTCAGAAACAGGAAAAAACAATAGAAAAATCGCAAATAGCTGCTGTAGATGTTGAAATTCCGGAGAAAATTGAAGAAAATTCCACCGAAATCACTCAAACAGCTGCTCCTGAAGAAAAATATTCTGAAAATGAAGCGATTGAGAGTAAACTGGAGCAGATAATTGCTGAAGTTAACGCTAAAGAAGCCCGTGGTGATGAAATCACAAATGAAGAAGTGGACCGGCTACTTGCAAGTGCCGCAAAGGACCTTAGCAAATCTTCACAATTTCGATATACTGCGGGATCTGTAGATGCACTTTCGCTTTTGGAAGATGTAGAGGAGGAGCTGGATGCGTCTTTTAGAGAAAAAGTTTTTGATATTTTAAAAGATGGCTTTATTAAAGCCAGAACAGCGGTAGCGACAAGAAACGATTAATATTTATACTACTATTTTATAATTACCATCATCCCATTAGGGGCATTCATCAATCATCCTGAAGGAGAAATCCTTCAATAAAAGAATCAAAAATCATGAAAACTGTTATTTTTTACATTGTATTAAGTCTATTTAGTTACAGCATTTGCGAAGCACAAACTCAGGAAACTGAAAATTCAGAGAAAATAGAGAACCTTCAGAAGGAAAAAGAAGAAATCGTTGCTGAAGAAAAAGAAGCACTAAAGGAAAAAGTAGAGCAGATAAATTATCAGTTAGAAAATGCCGAAATAAGCAGGCAAGAAGCGGAAAACCTGAAAAAAGAAGCGGCAAAAAGGCATGCGCTGAATATTGAAAACAGGGTTGCCATCCTGGATAATAAAATTGCCCTGCTTTCCCGTGGAGAAGAGGATGGCGATAAATTTGAAGATTTCTGGAGGTTTGACGCGGAATCGAGCAGGAAAGAAGACGAAGATTATTATGCGAGAACAACTTCAGAATTAGTTATTGCTGCCGGATTTAACAATGCGCTTTCTGATGGGCAGTCCCTGGAGGATTCCGACTTTAAAATAGGGGGTAGCCGCTTTTTCGAAATTGGGTGGGCCTGGAACACCCGTGTTTTTGCAAGATCCAACTGGTTAAGATTAAAATACGGAGTTTCTTTTCAGTTAAAC
Source organism: Autumnicola edwardsiae (assembly GCF_031846505.1). Lineage (NCBI taxonomy): Bacteria > Pseudomonadati > Bacteroidota > Flavobacteriia > Flavobacteriales > Flavobacteriaceae > Autumnicola > Autumnicola edwardsiae. Next base: position 22,767 of record NZ_JAVRHP010000044.1, on the reverse strand, counting down.
GGATTAAAAGCTAAAGATAACCGCTATTTTGTTGAAGATGGAGATCTTACTTATTTGGAAGAATTTGATGAGCAGCTGGATAAATCTAAATTCAGGATGGACAACCTCGTTTTTCCTGTACATTTTGAATTTGGGCCTTCTAGGCGCTATGAATCTTATAAAGGCGTAAAATTTGACACTAATGAACTGTTTAAAATTGGCCTTGGAGGGTACGCCGGTTTTAATATTGGTGAGCGCCAAAAACTGAAATATGAAGAAAATGGCGATAATGTAAAGGAGAAGCTTAAAAGCGATTATAACACCAATGATTTTGTTTACGGTCTTAGCGGATATATGGGGTGGGGAGGCACTGCCCTTTATGTGAAGTACGACCTTAACCCAATTTTTGAAGATCCAAATGTAGAATTGAATAATTTTTCTGTAGGATTACGATTTGACCTGGACTAAAAAGCAGTGATTTTTTAAAGTTATAAACCTCATAGATTCGGAAGGAATTTATGAGGTTTTTTGGTGTTATGGAGACCTTAGAAAGTGGATGAAATTCCATATTTTTATGCCCTGTTGGCAATTCAAAAAAATACTAATCCTTGATTTCTAAAACCACAATAGATAATGTTTTTGAAACTTCCCGTGTAGAGGAGGTGATTGGCGATTTTGTCCAGTTAAAAAAATCAGGGAGTAATTTAAAGGGCCTTAGTCCTTTTAGTGACGAGCGTACGCCCAGTTTTATGGTCTCTCCCGTTAAGCAGATCTGGAAAGATTTTTCCAGCGGAAAAGGAGGGAATGTGATTGCCTTTTTGATGGAGCACGAACATTTTACCTATCCTGAAGCCATAAAGTACCTTGCCAGGAAGTACGGAATCGAAATTGAAGAAACCGAGCGAACAGACGAGCAAAAGCAGCAGGCAGATGAAAAGGAGAGTATGTACCTTGTTTCGGAATATGCGAGCAAGTATTTTCAGAAAATTCTGCATAAAACAGATCCCGGAAATGCAATCGGCTTAAGTTACTTTAAAGAGCGTGGTTTTACTGCCGAAACTATTAAAAAATTCGATCTGGGATATTGCCTGGACGAGTGGGATGCGTTTACCAAAGAAGCACTGGGCAGTGGGTATAAGCTGGATTACCTGGAAAAAACCGGGCTCACGATTGTGAAAGGAGAGAAGCAATTTGACAGGTTTAAGGGACGGGTGATGTTTCCTATTCACTCTATGTCTGGACGTGTTCTCGGGTTTGGCGGGAGAATTTTAACGAATGAGAAAAAGGCAGCCAAGTACCTTAATTCCCCCGAGAGTGAAATTTATCATAAGAGCAAAGTCCTTTATGGGATTTACCATGCGAAACAGGCGATTGCGAAAGAAGATAATTGCTACCTCGTTGAAGGTTATACTGATGTGATCCAGTTTAACCAGACAGGAATTGAAAATGTGGTTTCTTCTTCGGGTACCGCTTTAACTTCAGAACAAATACGGTTGATTAACCGGTTAACAAAGAATATTACCGTGCTTTTTGACGGTGATGCGGCGGGAACCAGAGCTTCACTTCGTGGTATAGACCTTATTTTAGAGCAGGGAATGAACGTGAAGGTATGCACATTTCCTGAAGGGGAAGACCCGGACAGTTTTGCTAAAAAGTACAGCGAGGAGGAATTGAAAATCTTCTTACAGGAAAATGCTTATGATTTCATCTCTTACAAAGCTTCGCTTCTGGTGAAAGAAGCAAAAAATGATCCTGTAAAGAAAGCCGATGTTATTAGGGATATGGTAAGTTCTATCTCAAAAATCCCCGATAATATCCAGCAGGAAATATATGTACAAGAATGTTCCAGGATTATGGATATTTCTGAAGATGTACTATTTACTACCCTGGCGCAATTAAATTCCAGGGATCAAAAAGGAAAATCCGCCGGAAAAAAGTCTGCTGAAAAACCGCTTAAACTGGTTAAGGACGACCAAAAGCTAAGGCCAAAGATCGACCAGTTGTATGAGCTGGAGCGGAATATAATCAGTCTTTTATTATTGTACGGGAGTAGGGAAGAACAATTTGAAGATCTTGTTTTAAAGCAAAGTGAAAGTGGTGAACTTCTCCTGGAGCCCGAAAAGCAGACTGCTAAAGTTTTTGAAAAGATCTTTCTGGATTTACAGGAAGATGAAATTGCTTTTACCAATCCCCGTTTTCGGGAAATCTATTCACTCCTTATTCAAAAGTTTAACGGTGATGCCAATTTTACCATAGAAAGTTTTATCAACGAAATGGAATCTGAACAGGCTTCAGAAGTTACCACCATATTAATGGAGGAAGAGCAGTATCAGTTACACGATTGGGAACGGAACGATATATTTGTAAAAGATAAAAAAGAAGGGGTGGCCCGACTGGTTAGCGAGACGATCCTAAACCTTCGCCGGCATCTTGTTTCTCAAAAGATTGAAGAGCTAAAGCAGGAGGTAAAAGAAGTGTCAGATCATGACAATTCTGCCACACTTCAGGATGTAATGGATTACTTAAGTCTTAATAAGGTACTTTCTAATAAGCTTAACCGGGTTATGTAATATTTAGCTGCAGTAACCTGGACTGTGTAATAAGATCGGCCACGTTGTCCACTTTTAATTTCTTTAATAACCTGGTTTTATAAGTACTTACGGTTTTCTCATTTATTGCCAGAGCCTCCGCAATATCTTTGTTCCTTTTTCCCGAAGAAAGTAAATTAAGTACTTCGGTTTCTCTTGTGGAGAGCCTTTTAAACTTGGCGACCAGGCCTCTACCTTGAGAAATTCCAGAATTTAAACGTTCTGTAATTTTCTTGTTAAGGTAAATTCCACCTCGTGCCACCTGGTAAATCGCTTTTTCGAGCGTTTCAGGATCTGTAGTTTTAGAAATATACCCAGCTGCTCCGGCTTTAATGGTACTTAGTGCATACATCTCTTCGGGATGGGTGCTAAATATCAACATCCTAGTACCGGGATAATCCTGTTTAATTTTTCTTAAGGCGTTTATTCCGTTAATCTGTGGTAAATCCAGTTCTATAATAAGAACATCGGGAACCCCGTTTTCAAGAAATTTGAATAATTCGTCCCCACTGGTAACATTTCCGATTATTTCCAATGCCGGATTGTTCTTGAGGATAAAACCAATACCCCGACTAATTACGGGATGATGGTCTGCGACTAATACTTTATACATAGTTTGGCTGATATTGGCATGTATCAAACCGGGGGGTATCTTAATACATGTATAATTACTTAAAAATAACTGATAATCTTTTCATAATTTGATACTTAATTGACTTTTCGACAAAGAGATTATTTCTTAAGATGAACGGGTATTTCGCAGACAGGAATGGGATTCATTTTATGCTGATTCTTAGTATTTAGTATATGGTAAAGCCTGAGAACCTCTGCCTCCCTACCCGAAAAGTCTTTATAGGTTTTGCCTCTTTCCTGTTGTTCCATTGCCCACTCCAACTCGTCATAACTTGCGCCCAATTGGTCCTCATCACTTGGACTGTCTTCGAAAAGCCCATCTGTAGGGGCAGCATCTAAGATCTCGTCTGCAACGTTAAGATATCTGCCTACTTCATAAACTTCACTCTTCATTAAATCTGCAATAGGACTTAGATCAACGCCACCGTCACCATATTTAGTATAAAAACCGACTCCAAAATCTTCGACCTTATTTCCCGTTCCCGCAACCAGATATTGATGTAAGCCTGCAAAATAATACAATGTGGTCATCCTTAGTCTCGCCCGGGAATTGGCCAGTGACAAATCCAAAAGCCGGTTACTTTCCCCGGCAGGAAGTACGTCTTTAAATTGATCGAAGGTCGTGGTGAGATCAACAGTTATGTTGGTGACATTTGCGAAGTTGTGTTTTAGTGCTTTAATGTGGTTCTTCGCCCTGGTTACCTGGTTTGCAGGTTGATGTATTGGCATTTCCACGCATAAAGTGCGCAATCCCGTTTTGGCACATAAAGTAGAGGCCACTGCAGAATCTATTCCTCCACTTATGCCTAATACAAAGCCCTGCATATTGGATTTTGTGGCATATTCTTTTAGCCAGTCGATGATGTGATTAGTCACTTTTTCGGTCTGCATAATGTTGGGTGGTTAAATTTGTAAATAATACCTTTGTACACAAATCTAATACTTATACGTAATTTATAAAAGGTGCCGGCGTTAAAGCCTTCACAATAACGAAAGAATGGTCAGAAAAATTTTCTTCATATTAAGTATTGCATTTTTATCATTTTCTTGTGAGACAAAATCTGATGTCGAGGAGGAAATTGAAAAGGTTCAGGTAGATTTTGAGGTTACGAGGTTTGATCAACACTTTGCAAATGCCACACCAGATAACCTGGATACCTTAAAAGGCGAATTCCGTTTTTTCTTTCCACCGCAATATCCCGATAGCATTTGGGTAAATAAATTATCAGACACTATTCAGCAGGAAATAAATACTGAAGTTACTGAAGAGTTTCCGGAATTTTCAGAAGTAGAGGACCAGTTACACAGTCTTTTTCAGCATGTGAAATATTATTTCCCCAATTTTGAAGTGCCAGATGTTTACACCGTTACTTCTGAAGTTGATTATAAGAATAAAGTTATTTATACGGGAAGCAAGCTTTTAATTGCGCTGGACACTTATCTGGGAGAAGACCATCCGTTTTATATAGGATTGCAGGAATACCTAAAGAAGAATTTTCGAAAAGAACAAATCATCCCAGACGCTGCTACGGCCATAGCACAGGAATTTATACCTCGCCCTGATTCCCGTACCTTTTTGGCGCAAATGATTTACTACGGTAAAATTCTTTACCTGAAGGATCTTTGGATACCTTTTAAACCTGATGCAGAAAAAATGGGATATACTGAAGAAGAGTTGCAGTGGGCAAAAAATAACGAAGAGCAGATCTGGAGGTACTTTGTAGAAAATGAACTTCTTTTCCAGACCGATTCTGAGCTCTATACACGATTTTTGTATCCTGCACCGTTTTCAAAATTTTACTTGTTGCTGGACAGTGAATCACCAGACAGGCTGGGGCAATATCTGGCCTGGCAAATGCTGAGGCAGTATATGGAGAAAAATGATGTGAGCGTACAGCAAATGTTGAATACCAGTGCCGAAGAAATTTTTAATGATGCAAATTATAAACCCAGGAAATAATGGCCCAATTCAAGAAATCTGAGATAAATATAGAAGTAATTACAGACGAAAACCACGTTCCGGAGGAACTTTACTGGACTGCAGAAGATGGAAATGTTTATAAAGAGGAAGCAAAGGCCCTGATGCTTTCAGTTTGGGATAGCAGCGCTCAGGAAACCTTAAGAATAGATCTGTGGACCAAAGACATGCCGGTAGACGAGATGAAAAAATTTTTCCATCAAACGCTTGTGGCTATGAGCAACACCTTTAACCGTGCGACACAGGACGAAAAAATGACAGCAACAATGCAGGATTTCTGTGATTATTTCGCTGAAAAAATGAACCTCAAGCAGGAATAAATTCTGAAGCATCTCCGGAATTTTGAGACAAAGTGGAGCGAAACTGAAAAAAATGAACATCTGAAAAAGCTCATTTTCGTATATAACGCAGCATCAGGGCCTGCAAACGCAGTGCTGGATTCCCTGCATAAAGTTTTTAGTCCCCAAACCTATAGCTGCAATCTTTGTGCGCTCACTCATGGACTTTTGGTAGAAAAGAAATCATGGAAGCAGTTTAGAAAAACTTCCGGATTAGAAATGGAATTTTTACATTCCGATGAATTCAAGAAACAGTATGCTTCTAAATTTGGATATAAATTTGAATTTCCTATTGTCTTAGCTGAAAGTAACGAGGGTTTACAGGTGCTAATTGCTACTGAAGAATTAAATGGACTGAAGGATGAAAAAGACCTGAAAAATTTGCTTGAAGAAAGAACTAAATGAAGACGTTAGACGTTCACAGAGAATTTTTTCTTTTTAGATAAAGAGGAAAATTATTACCTCAACTTCAAATTTTTATTAATCTCTTCAATGTAATCCAGAATTTCTTCCTGCCCCATTGCGGTATTTGCTGAGGTGACAAAATATTGGGGCATTTCCAACCAGGTCTTAAGCATTTCTGCTTCGTAGTTTTCGAGTTTTAGATCTAGTTCTTTAGACTTCAGCTTATCAGCTTTTGTGAAAATTATACAGAATGGAACCTGGTGTTCTCCCAACCATTGCATAAATTCCATATCGATTTTCTGCGGACTATGCCTGGAGTCTACCAGAACGAAGGCGCAAATCATTTGCTCCCGTTTTTCAAAATATGCTGTGATAAACTTCTGAAAAGTGTTTTTTGTAGATTTCGAAACTTTTGCGTAGCCATACCCCGGCAAGTCCACCAGGTGCCAGTTATCATTTATCAGGAAATGATTAATTAATTGCGTTTTTCCAGGCGTAGCAGAAGTTTTTGCCAAAGCTTTACGACCTGTTAACATATTGATCAAGGACGATTTCCCTACATTACTTCTTCCTATAAAGGCATATTCAGGAAGTTTACTGTCGGGGCATTTCGCAACGCTGCTGTTGCTTATCACAAATTCAGCATTTTTAATTTTCATCTTTAATCTGTCTTTTTTCCTAAACAGGAATAGTTACGGGGCAGAAAGTGTATGCCTAAAATTGCCTTTTTTCGAGCCAGGCGTGGAGTAATTGATTAAACTCTTCAGGATGTTCCATCATGGCTGCATGGCCGCATTTATCTATCCAGTAAAGATCGGAATCTGGCAGTAAACGGTCAAAATCTTCAGCTACTTCAGGCGGGGTTACATTGTCGTTCTTTCCCCAGATAATACAGGTGGGAGTAAGCATCTTTGGCAGGTCCTTGGCCATGTTGTGCCTAATGGCACTTTTCGCGATAGCCAGTGTTTTTACCAATTTGTTCCTGTCGCTTACGGTTTCGTAAACTTCATCCACAATTTCCTTTGTAGCCACTTCAGGATCATAGAAAACGTTTTGAGCTTTCTTTTTAATAAACTCATAATCGCCTCTTCTTGGATAACTTTCACCCATTGCATTCTCATAAAGTCCGGAGCTTCCGGTGATTACAAGTCCTTTTATTATATTGGGGTAGAGTTTAGTGGCAACCAGTGCAATGTGGCCGCCAAGGGAGTTACCCAGCAGGATCACCTCATCAAAACCTTTAAACTCAATAAATTCTTTCAGGTATTTGGCAAACGTAGCGACGCTGGTTTTAAGAAGGGACATAGAGTACAAAGGCAATTCTGGAATTAAAACTTTATAACCCTTAGAAGGAAAAAAATCTACAACACCGTCAAAATTGCTAAGGCCTCCCATAAGCCCGTGTAAAATGACGATTGGTGTGCCTTCTCCTTCCTCTAAGTACGTAAACTTCCCTTCTTGCTTTAGATGATTTTTCATTGATGCCCTTTGCGGTTAGCAATCGCAAATATAGCGATTTCAATACAAGTATAATCATTTTTACCTAATAGCAAAGAGTTTTTGCCAAAGCATAATGCAGTCTCAAACTTTTGAATAAGCAGGTTTTTTAATTAAAATTTCCCACTTCTATCAACCTTCTGAATTATAAGTAAATACAGCTATTTAGAAGTGTTTCAGTAGAATACGGTGGTAAAACTTATCAACAATGTGGTAGAAAGTGGTAAAAAGTGGTTTTTTTTTCGATATATTTGATCTATAAATCGCAGAGTGGTAAACATAATTGGAACATACGAGTGCAAAGTAGATGCTAAGGGCCGTTTAATGATTCCTGCGGCTCTAAAGAAGCAGCTTGCTCCTATGTTGCAAAATGGTTTTGTTCTAAAGCGTTCTGTATTTCAGCCTTGTCTGGAACTTTACCCCATGGAGCAGTGGGATGAAGTAATGCAGAAAATGAACAAATTGAACCGCTTTAGGAAGAAGAATAACGACTTCATCCGTCGTTTCACCGCAGGTGTAAAAACTGTTGAGGTGGACACCAACGGGAGGTTATTAATCCCTAAAGACCTTATAGGTTTTGCAGGAATTGGGAAAGAAATTGTGCTTTCTTCTGCAATTAATATTATCGAAATCTGGGATAAGGATAAATATGAAAATGCTATTGATGCCGCTTCAGATGATTTTGCAGATCTGGCTGAAGAGGTGATGGGAAATGACGATTTAGATGGAATATCATAAGCCTGTACTATTAGAGGAAACAGTTCGTGGTCTGGATATAAAACCAGACGGTGTTTATGTGGACGTGACTTTTGGCGGCGGCGGACACTCTCGTGAGATTTTAAAACAGCTTGGGCCAGAAGGAAAGCTGTATGCTTTTGATCAGGATAAAGATGCTTTGCAGAATAACATAGAGGATGAGCGTTTTACGCTAATTAATGAGAACTTCAGGTTTATCAAGAGGTTTTTACGTTTCTATGGTGTAAAGCAGGTAGATGGAATTCTTGGTGATTTTGGTGTTTCTTCTCATCAGTTTAATGAGGCCGAGCGCGGATTTTCTACCCGGTTTGATGCAAAACTGGACATGAGGATGAACCAGGATAGCAAGCTTAGTGCTTACGAGGTGGTAAATGAATATGATGAGGAACAGCTTAAGAAAATGTTCTATGAGTATGCAGATTTGAAGAATGCTCCCAAACTGGCGCGGATGATCGTGACAGAGCGAAAGGAGATGCCTATTAAAAGCAGTGAACAGCTAAATGATTTATTAAAACCAAGCCTTTTTAAAGGTAAGGAAAATAAGATTTTGGCGCAGATTTATCAGGCGATAAGGATCGAGGTTAACCAGGAGATTGAAGCTTTAAAAGAGTTTTTACTCCAAACGGAGGAGTTGCTTAAACCTGGAGGGAGATTGAGTTTGATTTCCTACCATTCGCTGGAAGATCGTTTGGTGAAAAGGTATATAAGAAGCGGACTTTTTAAAGGAGAGCCGGAGAAGGATTTCTACGGAAATATTTCTGTTCCCTTTAAAAAAGTAAAAGGCCTGGTGGTTCCTGGTAAAGAGGAAATTGCCGAAAATAACAGGGCGAGAAGCGCAAAACTTCGTATTGCTAAAAAATTATAGTCAGAAGCTTTTCTGGCTAGTTGTGGATTAAACGAATGAAAATGAAGAAGGGGTTTTACAACATATTAAAAGCAAATTTTCTTATAAGCAACGACGCTGTTAAGAACTGGCGCTTTATCGTTTTTTGTACGCTCCTGGCGATCGTGATGATTGCAAGCTCTCACAGTGCAGAGCGTAAAGTTCATGAAATAGCCCGGCTTAATAATGAAGTGCGGGAATTGCGAAGCGAATTTGTAGATCGCAGATCTGCCCTTATGCGTATTAAAATGGAATCTACAATCATTAACAAATTAAGCGGAACGGGGATTCAACCTTCCGAAACTCCGCCGTATAAAATAAAGGTAAACTCTAAGAAGTAGAAACTGCATGGCAACTACTGAAAAAAGCATATTAAACAGATTATACATTGTCGCGGGATGCCTGTTCATCTTCGCGTTTGTTGTTGCTTTTAAATTGATGGACATTCAGTTTGTAGAGGGTGATTATTATAAGGAGCTGGCAGAAGATAGAACCTACCGTAATTTTAAAATCCCGGCTAACCGCGGAAACCTCTATGACTCTAATGGAAGCCTGCTTGCAACTTCAGTTCCTAAATACGATATAAGGTTTGATGCGGTTACTGTTTCAGATAAAGATTTTGAGGAGCATATAGGGCCGTTGTCTGAAAAACTTTCAGAAGCACTTGGGGGAAACGCTTCATATTATTCCCAAAAAATAAGAGCGGCAAGAGCTAACAGGCAACGTTATCTTCTAATTACGAAAAATCTGGGTTATGCAGATTACATTAAGTTCAGGAACTTTCCAATGTTTAAGCTGGGTGCTTATAAAGGTGGTTTAATCGTAGAGCAAAGAACGGTAAGGGAGCATCCTTTGGGGAAAATGGGAGAGAGAACAGTAGGTTATGAGCGAAAGGATTCAGATGGATATTTCACACGTGTGGGGCTGGAAGGTGCTTTTGGGAATTATCTAAGAGGAACCGATGGCAGAAGGTTAAAGCAAAAAATAGCTAAAGGCCAGTGGAAACCAATTAGTGATAATAACGAAGTAGAACCGCGGGATGGTTATGATGTAATTTCTACCATAGATGTAAATATTCAGGATATTGCCCACCATGCCCTCTTAAAGCAACTTGAAAATTTTGAAGCTGAACATGGAACTGTGGTGGTTATGGAAACTGCGACAGGAGAAATTAAAGCCATGTCTAATTTAGGTCGCACAAAAGAAGGCACTTATTTCGAAAAGAGGAATTATGCTGTTTATGAATCTCACGAGCCGGGATCTACTTTTAAATTAATGGCAATGGTGGCCGCTCTGGAAGATAAGATAGTAGATACTGCCCAGGTGGTAGATACAGAAAACGGAGTAGTTCGCTATTATGGCCGTGCTGTTCGGGATTCACATCACGGCGGGTACGGAAAAATTTCCGCAGCAAAGGCTTTTGAAGTCTCTTCAAATACAGCTTTTACAAAAATGATTACAGAAGGTTACAAAACAAATCCTTCAAAATTTGTTGACCGGCTGTATGCTATGGGGCTTAACAAAAAGATTGGTCTTGATATTAATGGAGAGGGTCAGCCAAAAATACCGCATCCGGATGATAAGAACTGGAATGGACTGAGTCTTCCCTGGATGGCCTTTGGTTACGGGGTTTCTCTAACTCCTCTGCAAACGCTCACCTTTTATAATGCGATTGCTAACAATGGTGAAATGGTGAAACCTCGTTTTATAAAGGAAGTGAAAGAATGGGATAAAACTATAGTGAAGGTGGAAAAGGAAGTAATAAATCCTTCTATCTGTTCTCCGGAAACTGCCAGGAAAGTGCGAAAGATGATGGAAAATACGGTAAAACGTGGCACTGCTGCCAATATTTACACTCCAAATTTCTCCATGGCGGGAAAAACCGGAACCTGTCAGGTAGAATATTGGATTGAGCCGGGAAGATATATCGCGTCCTTTTCGGGATATTTTCCGGCTGAAGATCCAAAATACTCCTGTATTGTCGTGATTCACAAGCCTAACAAAAGAAAAGGCTACTATGGGAATATTGTTGCCGCGCCGGTTTTTAAAAGTATAGCTCAAAAAATTTATACAGATACTCCAATTATGGATGAGTTGCCTTCCCTGGAAGTGGAAAATGAAGATGTGGAAGCAGACTTTAAAAAGTACTACAGCAAAATTCAGAATGAAAAAATCTTAATGCCAGATGTTACAGGGATGCCAGCTATGGATGCCATTTCCTTGCTGGAAAACCTGGGGTTTAAAGTAAACTTCAGGGGTAAAGGGAAAGTGAAAAGTCAGTCTGTGGCTGCGGGAAGGGAAATAAGTCAGAATCAGGAATTAAATATAAAATTAGAATTAAGTTGATCATTTTAAAAGACATCCTGTATCGTGTAAGAATGGAAGCCGTGGTTGGAAATACCGGGGTAACTGTTAATAATCTGCATTTTGATTCCAGAAAGGTGGAGTTGAACGATGTTTTTATTGCAATTAGAGGTGCTCTTTCCGATGGTCACGATTACATTCAAAAAGCGATAGAAAAAGGAGCGTTGGTGGTTATCTGCGAAGCACTACCACAGCATATCATTAACGGGGTCACTTATGTTCAGGTAGAAGATTCCAAAAAAGCGCTGGCTTACATGGCCTCTAATTATTACGGAAATCCTTCAGAAAAATTGAAATTGGTCGGTGTAACAGGTACCAATGGTAAAACAACAATAGCGACCCTGCTTTATAATCTTTTCACAAAAGCCGGATTTAAAGTCGGCTTGCTTTCCACCGTAAAAGTAATGGTTGCAGAAAGGCAATTTTCGGCCATAAGAACCACACCAGATTCTGTGACAATAAATTCTTATTTAAAGGAGATGAATGATGAAGGTGTGGAGTTCTGTTTTATGGAAGTAAGCTCGCACGGAATCGCGCAGCATAGGACGACTGCCCTGGAATTTGCAGGTGGCATTTTTACGAATCTTTCGCACGATCATTTGGACTATCACAAGGATTTTGCAGAATACCGTGATGTGAAGAAGCGGTTTTTTGACGAATTACCTGCATCATCCTTTGCACTTTCTAATGTGGATGATAAGAATGGTAACGTGATGCTTCAGAATACAAAGGCTAAGAAATATAGTTATGCATTAAAATCCTATGCAGATTATCAGGCGCAAATTCTCGAAAATCAATTTACAGGATTACTTCTGAAGGTGAATGAGCAGGAAGTCTGGTCCCGGCTTATTGGGAATTTCAACGCGTACAATATTTTGGCAATTTATGCTGCTGCTGAATTACTCGGATTGGAAACCCTGGAAAGTCTAAAAATTATAAGTGAACTGGATTCCGTTAGCGGAAGGTTTCAATATGTAGTTTCCGAAAATGAGAAAATCACAGCCATCGTTGATTATGCACATACTCCTGATGCTTTAAAAAATGTGCTGGAAACGATTAATGCGATTCGCACCAAAAACGAAGAGTTAATTACTGTTGTTGGCTGTGGTGGTGACAGGGATAAAACTAAAAGACCAAAGATGGGGCATATAGCTTCAGCTTTAAGCACCAAAGTCATTTTTACCAGTGATAATCCAAGAACCGAAGACCCAGATAAGATTATTGAAGAGGTAGAGGCGGGTGTACAGCCTCAGAACTTTAAAAAAACAATGTCCATTACCAATAGAAAGCAGGCGATAAAAACCGCATGCCAGTTGGCAGGGAGAAACGATATTATTCTTATTGCCGGGAAAGGACACGAAACTTACCAGGAGGTAAACGGCGAGCGTCTGGATTTTGATGATCTCCAGATTGTAAAGGAATTTTTAAAACAGCAAAATAAGTAACTGAAGCTTTTTTCCTGAAAAGGAAATTCTGAAAGATAAAGGATGTTATACTATCTATTTGAATATCTAGGATCAGAATATCAACTGCCGGGAGCGCGGTTGTTTGGATATATTTCCTTCAGGTCTGCTATGGCTATTATTTTGTCTCTGGCAATTTCTACCATTTATGGTAAAAAAATCATCAACTATTTGCTGGCAAAGCAAGTGGGTGAAAGTGTTCGTGAACTTGGGCTTAAAGGTCAGAGTGAAAAGGCAGGAACTCCTACAATGGGAGGTTTAATAATCATTATTGCCACACTTATTCCGGTACTGCTCTTTGCGAAACTTGAGAATATATACGTGATTTTACTTATTGTTACCACCCTCTGGATGGGAGCTATAGGTTTTCTGGATGATTATATAAAAACTTTCAAGAAGGATAAAGAAGGCCTTAAAGGTGTTTTCAAAGTTATAGGTCAGGTGGGACTGGGTTTAATTGTTGGTTGCACGATTTACTTTCACCCGGGTATTACAGTTAAGGAAGAAGCGAATAGGGCAGTCCCCAATCAGGAATTGTCCGAAGCCGGTGATCCAAGGGAAATGGGACCGGAACAAAAAACTACCACAACTACAATCCCATTCGTAAAAAACAATGAGTTTGATTACGCGAGCTTAATAACCTGGATCAATCCCGATTATGCCAAATATGCCTGGATAATATTTATCCCAATTGTGATTTTTATCGTGACTGCAGTTTCCAACGGTGCCAATCTTACCGATGGTGTAGATGGCCTGGCAGCAGGTTCTTCAGCAATTATAGTCCTTACGCTGGGGATTTTTGCCTGGGTTTCGGGTAACATAATTTTCTCAGATTATCTCAACATTATGTATATCCCGCGTTCGGGGGAAATGACGATCTATATCACCGCAATGGCAGGTGCTTTGGTCGGTTTTTTATGGTATAACACGTATCCCGCGCAGGTTTTTATGGGAGACACCGGCAGCCTCACCATTGGGGGGATAATTGCCGTTTTGGCCATAGCGACCAGAAAGGAACTGCTTATCCCTATTCTCTGCGGAATTTTCCTCATGGAGAACTTATCTGTAGTAATGCAGGTTGGCTGGTTTAAGTACACAAAGAAAAAATTTGGTGACGGCCGCAGAATTTTTCTGATGTCACCCCTGCATCATCATTATCAGAAAAAAGGGCATCATGAAAGTAAGATTGTGGTTAGGTTCTGGATTGTGGGGATTTTCCTGGCAATTGTAACCGTGGTTACCCTGAAGGTGAGATAGTATGGAAGTAAAGAGCATTGCAATCCTGGGAGGAGGCGAAAGTGGTGTAGGTACGGCGATATTGGCCAAAAAGGAGGGCTTTAAAATTTTTGTTTCCGATAAGGGAAAGATAAAAGATAAATACAAGGAAGTTCTTAAACATCATGAAATAGAATGGGAAGAGTACACTCATTCTGAAGAAAGGATCCTGACAGCTTCAGTGGTAATGAAGAGTCCGGGGATACCGGATAATGCTCCGCTGGTTTTAAAGCTGAAGGGCAAAGGCATTCCTGTGATTTCTGAAATTGAATTTGCTTCAGAATTCACTTCCGCAGAAGTAATTGGTATTACCGGAAGCAATGGAAAAACGACCACTACAAAATTTGTTCACCATATTCTTAAATCCGGAAATATTTCCGCAGGAATGGCAGGTAATGTAGGGGATAGTTTTGCTAAACAGGTTGCAGAAAATGAATTCGACTGGTACGTGTTGGAACTGAGTAGTTTTCAGCTGGATGGAATCCTCAACTTCAGGCCGAAAATTGCCGTTTTAACGAACATAACTGCAGACCATCTGGATAGGTATGAGTACAGCCTGGATAATTATATAGAATCTAAATTCAGGATTACTAAGAATCAAACAGAATCAGATTTTTTCATTTATGATGCAGATGATGAAAATATTATAAAGTGGCTGGATAAAAACCAGATAAAAGCACAAAAGTTGCCTTTTTCATTAGAAAAAAAGTTTGAAAACGGGGCCTTTTTAGAAAATGATGAAATAATTGTAAAAATAAATAACACCCAATTTAATATGCCAACAACAGATCTTAGCCTTCAGGGCAAGCACAACACAAAAAATGCGATGGCGGCCGCTACGGTTGCTCAACTCTTACGAATCAGGAAACAAACTATTCGTGAAAGTATGGAAAATTTTCAGGGAGTGGAACACCGCCTGGAAAAGGTGCTTAAGATCAACAATGTGATGTACATAAACGATTCTAAGGCTACCAATATAAATGCGACTTTCTATGCTTTGGAAAGCATGGAGACCGAGACGGTGTGGATTGTTGGTGGGGTAGACAAAGGCAATGTTTACAGCGATTTGTTGCCTTTGGTAAACGAAAAAGTAAAAGCGATTATCTGCCTTGGGGTAGACAATGCTAAGATCATGGCTGCGTTTGGAAATTGCGTGGATACGATTGTGGAAACACAATCTATGGACGAAGCAGTGAAAATCGCCTACAAAATTGCAGAGAAGAACGAAAGCGTTTTGCTTTCCCCGGCATGTGCGAGTTTTGATCTTTTTGAAAATTACGAAGACAGAGGCCGCCAGTTTAAAGAAGCAGTAAGGAATTTATAAGGTCTGGAACAAGAATTAAATAACAAATGAGCAGTATTTTTTCAAATCTTAAAGGAGACAAGGTTATCTGGGCGACCGCGGGGCTGTTGGCAATATTTTCGTTCCTGCCGGTTTATAGCGCCAGTAGTAATCTTGCGTATCTTCATGGAGATGGAAGCACCTTCAATTATCTTGTGGTGCATTTCTTCCATTTACTATTAGGATTTTGTTTGCTCTTTGCAGTACATCGCGTTCCGTACAATTATTTCCGCGGACTGTCAATTTTAATGCTGCCCGTTATTATTGTGCTGCTTATATATACTGTGGCACAAGGTACTTTTATTGGGGGTGCTTATGCCAGTAGGTGGATACAAATCCCTGTTTTAGGGGTTTCCTTTCAGTCATCTACTTTGGCTTCGGTAGTGCTTATGGTTTATGTAGCGCGGTATTTATCTAAAATTACCGAGAGAACGGTCACTTTTAAGGAAACTATTTTACCCTTGTGGTTACCGGTGTTCCTGATTCTCGCACTCATTCTTCCGGCTAACTTTTCGACTGCGGCATTAATTTTTGCAATGACGCTGGTTTTAATGTTCCTGGGTGGATATCCTTTAAAATATCTTGGTGCGATTGTGGGGGTTGGAGTCGTGTTTTTGGCAATTTTTATACTTACGGCAAAAGCCTTTCCCGGCGTACTGCCCAGCCGGGTGGACACCTGGGCGAGCAGGATAGAAAATTTTGCTAATGATGATGATACTGAAGCCGATTACCAAATTGAAAGGGCGAAAATTGCCATTGCAAGAGGTGGGGTCACCGGTACCGGAATAGGAAAATCTGTACAACGGAATTTCTTACCGCAGTCTTCTTCAGATTTTATTTATGCGATAATTGTGGAAGAAATGGGGTTGATTGGGGCATTTGGCGTTATGCTGGCTTACCTCATGTTACTTTTTAGAATAGTGATCGTCGCCACAAAAGCGAATTCAACATTTGGAAAGTTGGTCGTAATGGGAGTGGGAATTCCAATAGTTTTCCAGGCGCTGGTAAATATGGCTGTTGCGGTGGAATTGTTTCCGGTAACGGGGCAAACGCTGCCGCTTATAAGCAGCGGTGGGACTTCTATTTGGATGACTTGCATGGCGCTGGGAATTATTTTAAGTGTAAGTGCAAAAAGAGAAGAAATTAAAGAAGCGGAATCTCAGGAAACTGATGATGAAAATCCGTTAGATATTTTAAGTGAAGCGATCTAAAGTGAAAGAGAATTTACGTGTCATATTATCAGGAGGAGGCACCGGGGGGCATATCTACCCGGCCATCGCTATTGCAGATGAAATTCGCAGGCGTTATCCTGATTCTGAAATTCTCTTTGTTGGCGCTAAAGATCGTATGGAAATGGAAAAAGTTCCACAGGCGGGTTACAATATAGAAGGTCTTTGGATTAGCGGAATTGAGAGAAAAATTTCAATGAAGAACCTGATGTTTCCATTTAAGCTGTACAGTAGTTTGAGCAAAAGCAGGAAAATAATCAGGAAATTCAGGCCAGACGTGGTGATAGGAACAGGTGGTTTTGCCAGCGGTCCTTTACTGCGGGTAGCGGTTTCCAATAAAATTCCAACCTTGCTCCAGGAGCAGAATTCTTATCCGGGAATAACCAACAGGATTTTGTCGAAACAGGCCAATGTAATTTGTGCGGCTTATGAAGAAGTGAAAAGATTCTTTCCTGCAGAAAAAACAGTAATTACAGGAAATCCGGTGAGGCTGGATCTTTTAAAAGTTTCTGAAAAGAGAGAAGAAGCACAGCGTTTTTTCCATCTGGACAAAAAGAAGAGAACCGTGCTGGTAATTGGCGGAAGCTTAGGTGCAAGAAGAATAAA
This sequence comes from Autumnicola edwardsiae, assembly GCF_031846505.1. Taxonomy (NCBI): domain Bacteria; kingdom Pseudomonadati; phylum Bacteroidota; class Flavobacteriia; order Flavobacteriales; family Flavobacteriaceae; genus Autumnicola; species Autumnicola edwardsiae. The sequence goes on along the minus strand of NZ_JAVRHP010000044.1, from coordinate 5,431 downwards.
CCAGTTAATAGAGACCTGGGTGCCAAAATTTGAGAAAGAGAACATTCAGCTTATTTGGCAAACGGGAAAATTATATTATGATGAATACCGGAAGCATAACAGCGACCTGGTGCAGACTTATGAGTTTTTAAACAGGATGGACTGGGCTTATGCCGCGGCAGATGTTATTATTTCCCGGGCTGGTGCAGGAAGCGTTTCAGAATTAAGTATTGTGGGGAAACCTGTGCTTTTTATTCCGTCGTCAAATGTTGCTGAAGATCATCAAACCAAAAATGCAATGGCGTTTACAAAAAATAATGCAGCGCTGACTTTAACTGAAGCTGAGCTGGACGAAAAGTTTGAGGAGAGTTTCTTCGATTTGATTAATTCTGAAGCAAAACAGGCAGCACTGGGAGAGAATATTAAAAAAATGGCGCTGCCAAATGCGACAGCAAATATTGTTGATGAGGTGGAAAAGTTGATTGCCAGAAAATGAACGCCAGACCTGACAGGTTTCAAAAACCTGTCAGGTCTAAACCAAAAAAATCCTGCAAGGTTTTCAAAACCTTGTAGGTATGAACAAATAGAAACCAGAGAATAAGAAATAACGAAGTTTGAACGATATAAATAACATACAAAACTTTTACTTTATCGGGATCGGTGGAATCGGGATGAGTGCCCTTGCGCGATATTTCAACGCAAAAGGGAAGAATGTTTCCGGTTACGATAAAACTCCTACTCCGCTTACAAAAAAGCTGGAGGAAGAAGGGGTTGTGGTTATATATAAGGACGATATTGGCCAAATTCCGAATGCCGTTATTTCAGATAAAAATTCGCTTGTGGTTTGTACTCCGGCGATTCCCACAGGCCACGAGCAGTTCAATTACTTTAAAGCAAATAATTATAACCTCAAAAAGCGCGCGGTGGTTTTGGGAATGGTCACACAGAAGAAATTCACCCTTGCCGTTGCGGGTACGCATGGAAAAACGACTACAACAGCCATATTAGCGCATATTTTGAAGGAAACCGGCGCAAAAGTGACGGCTTTTCTGGGCGGAATTAGCGAAGATATCCAAAGCAACCTTATTATGCAGGGCGACGAGGTAATAGTTGCTGAAGCAGACGAATTCGACCGTTCATTTTTACAATTATCGCCAAATATTGCTGCAATTACCTCTATGGATGCAGATCACCTGGATATCTATGGCGAAAATGAGCAATTACAGGCCACCTTTAAAAAATTTGCTGCACTGATTCCTGCTAATGGCAGGTTATTTGTGCGGAATGGGCTGCCACTGGAAGGCGCAACAATTGGAATTAATGACAATGCTGATTTTTCAGCAATTAATATAAAAATAGAAAACGGAGCTTATCTTTTTGATTTAAAAACTCCGGTCGATACTATAAGAAATTTACAGTTTTATTTACCCGGCAAACACAATTTGCTAAATGCTATAACAGCCCTGGCCATGGCGATAGAATATGGTTCCCCCACGAATCAGCTTGCCGGGGCTTTGTATAGTTTTAAAGGAGTAAAACGTAGATTTTCCTATAAAATTAAATCTGAAAATTTTGTTCTTATAGATGATTATGCACATCATCCTGCAGAAATTTCGGCGGTATATCAGGCTGTTCGGGAAATGCACGCAGGAAAGAAAGTTTTGGCTGTTTTTCAGCCGCATTTATTTAGCAGGACAAAGGATTTTGCAGATGATTTTGCTAAAAGCCTCAGCAAATTCGATCAGGTAATGTTACTGGATATTTATCCGGCGCGGGAACTTCCGGTTAAAGGAGTTACTTCAGCATGGCTTCTGGACAAAATTAATAATCAGAATAAGGAGCTTGTTCAGAAGGAAAATATTTCAGAAAAAATAAAAGGTGCAAACGCTGAAGTGGTAGTTATGATGGGGGCAGGAGACATTGGAGAGGAAGTAGAAAAAGTAAAATTGGCGTTGCAATGAGAGCTGTTTCAGGATATATAAAAGCAATTTCGCTAATCGCTCTTGTCGTGTTCCTTTTCGGTTTTGCTGAAAAGAGGCAGAAATCGCGTAAAGTCAGTGAAGTAGCAGTGCGATTTACAGACGATGAAAATCTGTATGTGACTGAGGAAGCGGTTAATAAATTGTTAATACAAAATAAAGTGGCCGCTCTAAATATGGATAAAGAAACTTTAGATTTGAATAGGGTAGAAACACTCTTAAATAACCACGACATGATAGAAAACGCGGAAGTTTTTTTGACACTGGACGGCAAACTTCAGGCAGAGATCAGTCAGCGTAAACCTATTGGAAGGGTTGTGGGGAATTCTTCTTTTTACCTGGATAAAAACGGGGAGTTAATGCCGCTTTCACCTTATTATTCAGCTCGTGTACCATTAATGTTTGGCTTTGATGGGGGGAATGTGGCAGAGGCATATGGCCTATTGGATTATATAAAAAATGATAAATTTTTAACCCAGCATATAACAGGAATTAACCGCCTGAGCACAGGGAAATTTGAACTGGAAATGAGAAAATTGGATTTCCTGGTGTATTTCGGTAAGGCAGAAAATATAGAATTAAAGTTCAACAATTTTAAAGCTTTTTACAAAAAGGCTCTTAAGGACGATAAGTTAAATACCTACAGAAAAGTGAACTTGCAATTTGGTAATCAGGTTGTTTGCACGAAAAAATAATTTATGGAACAGAAGGAGATAGCAGTAGGATTAGACATAGGGACTACTAAGATTGTAGCCATGATTGGGCGTAAAAATGAGTACGGCAAAGTGGAAATTGTCGGCATCGGGAAGTCCAAAAGTCTTGGTGTACATCGTGGTGTGGTAAATAATATTACCCAAACGATCCAGTCTATCCAGCAGGCTATTCAGGAAGCTGAAGCAGATTCAGGATTAAAAATTGAAGATGTTGTGGTGGGGATTGCCGGGCAACATATAAGAAGTTTACAACACAGCGATTATATCACCAGGCCAAACCCAGATGAGGTGATAGATGCAGAGGATATCCATACCCTTTGTAACCAGGTTCATAAACTGGTGATGCTGCCGGGAGAGGAGATTATTCATGTGCTTCCGCAGGAATTTAAAGTAGATGGCCAGGCCGAAATTAAAGAACCTATCGGGATGTACGGTGGCCGCCTGGAAGCCAATTTTCACGTGGTGGTAGGCCAGGTTTCTTCCATTAGAAATATTGGAAGATGTGTAAAAAGCGCGGGCCTTGAACTTTCTGCAGTAACCCTGGAGCCATTGGCTTCAGCAAACGCTGTTTTAAGTCAGGAAGAGAAAGAAGCCGGAGTGGCTTTAATCGATATAGGTGGCGGTACCACAGATTTGGCAATTTTCAAGGATGGGATCATAAGGCATACGGCTGTAATTCCTTTCGGCGGAAATGTGATTACTGAAGATATTAAAGAAGGCTGCTCAATCATTGAAAAGCAGGCAGAGCTGCTTAAGATCAAGTTTGGTTCTGCATGGCCGGGAGAAAATAAGGATAATGAAATTGTTTCTATTCCGGGATTACGCGGAAGGGAACCAAAGGAGATTACCCTTAAAAACCTATCAAAAATTATCCATGCCAGAGTAGTCGAAATTATTGAACAGGTCTACCTGGAAATCAAAAATTACGGCCACGAGGAGCAGAAGAAAAAACTGATTGCCGGGATGGTATTAACAGGCGGCGGCGCCCAGTTAAAACATCTTAAGCAGTTGGCAGAATATATTACCGGAATGGATACCAGGATTGGTTATCCAAACGAGCATCTTGCCGGTACCAACGATTCTGAAACTACCAGCCCGGTGTACGCGACCGCCGTTGGACTGGTAATGAACAGCCTGGAACACAGCAAAAGCCGTTTTCAGGAAGAAGTTGTTCTTAAAAAAGAAGATGACGCGCATGAAGTAGGGGAGGAAATCTCTGATGATCCTGAAGATGAATCTTTCTCGCAGGAAAGTTCAGATTCACAACGAAAAGAGCCCAGGAAAAGCATTTTTGACAAATGGGCAGAGAAGTTTAAAGATTTTTTAGATAACGCAGAGTAATACAACATACAACCAGTAAAATTGAATTTATGAGCAGTACAGAATTTGGAGACATTTCATTCGATTTACCGAAAAATCAATCAAACGTCATAAAAGTGATTGGCGTAGGAGGTGGTGGTAGCAATGCCATTAACCATATGTTTCAGTTAGGAATAAAAGGAGTAGATTTTGTGATCTGTAATACCGATGCGCAGGCATTGGATAACAGTTCCGTTCCCAATAAAATCCAACTGGGGGTTAGCCTTACCGAAGGGCTTGGTGCAGGTGCAAACCCCAGTGTGGGCGAGCAGGCTGCAGTAGAGAGTTTTGACGAGATTAAGCAGATGCTGGATGTAAATACCAAGATGGTATTTATCACTGCCGGGATGGGCGGTGGAACCGGTACAGGTGCCGCTCCCGTAATAGCCAAACAGGCTAAAGAAATGGGTATTTTAACAGTGGGTATATGTACCATTCCTTTTCAGTTTGAAGGAAAAATGCGTAATGAGCAGGCTCAGCTGGGAGTAGAAAAATTGCGTTCTCATGTAGATTCACTTATCGTGATTAATAATAACAAGCTTCGCGAGGTCTATGGAAACCTCGGTTTTAAAGCCGGTTTCTCCAAGGCCGACGAAGTTTTGGCAACAGCCTCCAGAGGTATTGCCGAAGTTATTACTCATCACTATACTCAGAATATTGACTTGCGTGATGCCAAGACCGTTTTGAGTAATAGTGGTACTGCCATAATGGGTTCTGCAAGTGCATCTGGTGCCGACAGGGCTAACGATGCAATTCGTAAAGCCTTGGATTCTCCGTTGTTAAATGACAATAAAATTACGGGAGCTCAAAATGTATTACTGCTTATAGTTTCTGGTGCCGAAGAAATTACTATAGACGAAATTGGTGAAATTAATGACCACATCCAGGCAGAAGCCGGGCACAGCGCCAATATTATTATGGGGGTTGGTGAAGACGATGCTCTGGATGATGCTATTGCAGTAACAATTATTGCCACGGGTTTTAATGTAGAGCAGCAGGATGAAATTGTAAATACCGAAACAAAAAAGATCATCCATACTTTAGAAGATGAGCAGAAGGCAGAGCACGAATTAATGCCGAAAAAGGGCGGTTACTATTCTTCATCTCTTGAAGAAAATACAGCAGAAGAAACTGAAGAGGAGCCGAAGGAGAACAAGATAGTTCACACCCTGGATGATGCACTGGAAGAAGTAGATGAAGTAGGAAATATTTCTACAAAGAAGGATGATAATCTATACACACCACCTTCAGCAAGGAATATGGATGTGGATTATGAGGAAATTGATCCTGAAGAATTTATTATTAATGATACTTCTGAAGAAAGTAATTTTGAAGTGGAAGTTAATGAGCCGGAAGAGGCCAATGACGATCAGATCATGTTTACTTTTGATTTTCCTTTAA
>NZ_JAVRHP010000043.1:0-28131 GCF_031846505.1 Autumnicola edwardsiae | reverse complement strand
CAATATCGGTAATCAAAACGAATTTACCATGTTAGAGTTGGCAGAACTTATTATAGAATTAACCGGTTCGTCCTCCAGATTAGTATTTCGGGAACTACCCCGGGATGATCCAAAACAGAGACAACCAAATATTGCTTTAGCTAAAAAAAATCTTAACGGATGGGAACCGAAAATCGAATTGAGAGAGGGGCTTTTTAAAACCATAAGTTATTTCGAAAAACATCTTCAGAGTAAAAACGGTTACCGTCAAGTGCAATCCGTTTATGCAAAATAACTTTTACAGTCTCGGCTTAGACTCAATCAATATAGAATAATAACTTCAGTATAATTACAGATGAAAGTAGCATTTATTACCGGAATAACAGGTCAGGACGGCGCCTACCTCAGTGAATTTCTTTTAAAAAAAGGATATATCGTACACGGACTCAAACGTAGGACTTCCCTTTTTAATACAGACCGTGTGGACCACCTTTATCAGGATCCACATGTGGAAAAACGAAATTTTATCCTGCACTACGGCGATATGACCGATAGTACCAATTTAATAAGGCTCATCCAGGAAATTCAACCTGATGAGATCTATAATCTGGCGGCGATGAGCCATGTACAGGTTTCTTTTGAAATTCCGGAATATACAGGTAATGCTGATGGACTTGGTACCCTTCGCATATTGGATGCTGTAAGATTATTAGGTTTGGAAAGTAAAACCCGTATATACCAGGCTTCTACTTCAGAATTATTTGGCAAGGTTCAGGAAGTTCCCCAATCTGAAACAACTCCCTTTTATCCCAGGAGTCCTTATGCCGTAGCCAAACTTTATGCTTACTGGATAACCGTTAACTATCGTGAGGCCTATAATATGTTTGCATGTAATGGTATTCTCTTTAATCATGAATCGCCTGTAAGAGGAGAAACCTTCGTTACTCGGAAAATTACACGTGCGGCTGCAAAAATTGCCCTGGGGATTCAGAATAAATTGTACTTGGGGAATCTAGATGCACAGAGGGACTGGGGCCACGCCAAGGATTACGTAAGGATGATGTGGATGATTCTACAGGCAAAAGAACCTGAAGATTGGGTTATTGCAACCGGAAAAACTACTTCTGTAAGAGAATTTGTAAAAATGGCATTTTCTGAAGTAGGAATTGAACTGGAGTTTAGGGGACATGGAATAGATGAAAGGGGATATGTTCAATCCTGCTCCCATCCCGATTTTCAATTGGAAAAAGGAAAGGAAGTGCTGGTAGTGGATTCAAAATATTTCAGGCCAACTGAGGTTGAACTCCTTATTGGTGATGCAACAAAGGCTAACACAAAGCTGGGGTGGCAACCCGAATATGACTTACCGGCATTAGTTAAAGATATGATGGAGAACGACATAAAACTAATGCAGAAGGACCGACACTTGCAGGACGGAGGATATGAAATTTTTAATTATTACGAATAGACCTTATTAATGCAAAAGGATTCTAGAATATATATAGCAGGGCATAGGGGATTGGTAGGAAGTGCAATCCTTGAAAACTTGAGATCCAGGGGGTATGGTAATTTAATTACCCGAACGCACAGCGAACTGGACCTGACAGTTGAGAGTGCTGTATCTGAATTTTTTGAAATAGAAAAACCTGAATATGTTTTTCTTGCTGCCGCTAAAGTAGGAGGCATAGTAGCAAATAACGACTACCGTGCAGATTTCATTTACGAAAACCTGATGATTCAGAACCATGTAATACATCAGAGTTTCAGGAATAAAGTTCGAAAATTGATGTTTTTAGGGAGTACCTGCATTTATCCTAAAAATGCTCCTCAGCCAATGAAAGAGGAATATCTTCTAACTGATGTTCTTGAATATACCAATGAACCATATGCAATTGCTAAAATTGCCGGTATAAAGATGTGTGAAAGTTACAATTTGCAATATGGGACAAATTTTATTTCTGTAATGCCTACAAATCTTTATGGACCGCAAGACAATTTTGATCTCAAAAATTCTCATGTGCTGCCTGCATTAATTCGTAAAATTCATTTGGGAAAGGCTTTAGCTGAACGTAATTGGGATGTTATAAGAAGAGATTTAAATATTCGCCCCGTAGCAAGTGTAACTGGGAAGAATTCTAATAGTGAAATTTTGGAAGTTTTATCACAACATGGAATATCTTCTTCATCGAGATCCGATTCGGCCGTTTCTGTGGAGATTTGGGGTACGGGTAAAGCTATGCGGGAATTTCTTTGGAGCCAGGATATGGCCGACGCGTGTGTTTTTATTATGGAAAATCTGGATTTTGAGGATATTTTAGCAAGGCACGAGGATGAAGAGTCTAAAAAAAATCAGGTTCGTAATACACATATAAATATAGGAACTGGAGAGGATATAACAATAAAGGATCTGGCTTTTCTAATTAGAGAGATCGTAGATGCCCCTGTCAATTTTTATTTTAACTCAGAGAAGCCAGATGGAACTTTAAAAAAACTTACAGATCCATCAAAATTGCATAATCTGGGGTGGCAACATCAAGTAAAGCTGGAACAAGGAATTAGAAAAGTTTATAACTGGTACAGTAAAGAACCTGCCGGGGAGCAGGCCTTGAATGTATGAGTTTTCTGGGATATCCTTGAAGATATTATAAGTATATGCAAAAGTCAATTTTTATCATACCAATATCGATCCTTGTCCATTTGTTGATAATAAATGGCTGCCTTTATATGTTTACTCCCGAAACATATCTTGATAGGTATCATGTGCTCTATATCAACTTTTCATGGCTGCTCATAACTTATAGTCTGGATTTTTATCCTACGGGTAGAAAGGAGCGCTTTGCCACAAACTTCGCAAAGATGCTACAGCTTTATGTTATCTTTGGGTTGGCATATTTTGCTCTTTTTGGAATAACGCAGGAGCAAGTTTATTCTTCCAACTATCATACTTCTGTTTATCTCATCATCTGTTTATTGCTATTTATCTATCGATGGTTGTTTTATTGGATGAGAAGTAAATACAGATTAGAAGGGGGTAACTATGTAAATGTTGTAGTGGTAGGCAGAGATAAAAATCTCAAGAAAATAAGAAAGGTTTTTGATGAACCCGATCTGGGTTATCGCTACCTGGGCTATTTTGACAATGAACCTTCAAATAGCAATACATATCTTGGTCCCATTACAAACTGTTTTAAGTACGCACTAAGTAGTAACGTGGATGAGATCTACTGTATGGTATCCAAATTATCACAGGAGGAGTTAAGACATCTAATAACTTTTGCAGACAATAATCTAAAGAAACTTAAGATTATCCCTGACAATAAAGAAATTTTTACCCGGGCAATGTCTATAGAACTTTACGATAATGTTCCGGTGCTTAATATGAGAAGGACTCCCATTGACGGGCAGTATGCGCGTGTTGTGAAAAGGGCATTTGACATAGTTTTCTCTTCTTTTGTTATTGTTTTTGTACTGTCATGGTTGACTCCTATTCTGTACATCTTAATTAAGTTAGAGTCTCCGGGTCCTCTTTACTTTAAGCAGGAGCGTAACGGTGTAAACTGTAAAGTCTTTTGGTGTCATAAATTTAGGTCGATGACAGTGAATAAAAATTCAAACACAACGATGGCTAGTCGCAATGATGTGAGGGTTACCAAGATTGGAAGGATTCTAAGAAAAACAAGTCTGGACGAGCTTCCACAATTTATAGATGTATTTCTTGGCCATATGAGCGTTGTGGGCCCCAGGCCTCACATGCAGAAGCATACGACGGAGTATGGTTCTTCTATAGATAAATATCTTGTAAGGCATTTTGCAAAGCCTGGAATTACAGGTCTTGCCCAGGTTAGGGGCTATAGGGGAGAGATTGTGAAGAAGGCAGATATTATTAATCGTGTACGCCTGGATATTTTTTATCTTGAAAAATGGTCTCTCTTATTGGATTTAAGCATTATCTACCAAACAGTTTTTAATGCTATAAAGGGAGAAGAAAAGGCTTATTAATTCAGCAAAAATGAAATCAAATATAACTAACGCTAACTAACGAATTTTATGAAATCCAGAAATCTGATTTTGCTTTTATTACCTGTAGTTTTTTCTTGTTCCGGTTCCCGGGATCTTACTTATTTCAGCGATTTTTCAGATAATGAAGTGGTCCACACTGAAAATATTCCGTTAGTAGTTGAGGAGCCGGTAATTCAGCCTAGCGATATTCTAAGCATTAAAGTTAACAGTTTAAATCCTGAAGCAAATGCACCCTTTAATAGAAATCCTTCAACTACGACTGAAGGAAACTCTTCTTCGGGAGGTGTAGAAGCTGGTTATCTAGTGGATAGTAGTGGGAATATAGATTTTCCAGTACTGGGTTCAATAAAAGTAGGTGGATTAACAAAATCAGGAGTGAAGGAAAAACTTACCGCTCTGCTATCAAAATACCTGGGTGACCCTCTAATCACGGTGCGTTATTTAAATTATCGGATTACGGTAATTGGGGAGGTGAATAATCCTTCCACATTTGTCATTCCTTCTGAAAGAGTAAGCATCATAGAAGCAATTGGTATGGCAGGTGATCTGACAGCATACGGTAAAAGAGATAATGTTCTGCTAATTAAAGAAGCTGAAGGGGTGAGGCGTGCTGTGAGATTAAATCTAAATCAAAAGGAAGTTTTGAATTCTCCATATTTCTATTTGGGTCCTAATGATGTACTTTATGTAGAACCGGTAGCGTCCAAAAAGGAGCAAGCTAGTTCAGCAAGAAATAATATCTCCCTGATCTTATCAATAATCTCTGTAGGATCATTGATTTTATTAAACTTAAATTAATTAGAATGAACCAACGTGATCTCAATTCGGGAAAAGCAGACGGAAAAGATATACGTAAGATAATTTCGGGTTATCTGAAATACTGGTATTTTTTTCTCATAGGTATCTGCATTTGTGTCGGCTTGGCTTTTTTATATCTCAGGTATAAAGCTGTTCCACAGTACCGGGTAAATAGCACTCTTTTAATTAGAGACAAAGATAAAGGGGAAGGAGCTTCAAATTTTGAATCATTTGGTGACCTGGGATTAATAAAACCTTCCCGAAATGTTCAGGATGAAATGGGAATTCTTTTATCTGTCGGTCTTATGGAGGAGGTTGTAAGAGAACTGGATTTACAGGTTGGTTATTTTCTTCCAGGACAGTTTGACGATGTTCAGGTTTATGTCAAGGATCTTCCGATAATTGTCAATATAATCGATTCGTCTATTCGTCCCGGAACTAGTCTTGCTATAAAATTAAGAGATGATGAGAGTTTTCAACTTAGAGAAAATAGAGAAGATGAATCAGGAAATTTCACTGTTCACCGCTTTGATGAGGTTGTACAAAAAAGCTATGGTACTTTCAAAGTAAAACGGAATACAGATAATCCTGTTTCAAAAATAGAAGGGACAATATCTGTTGAGATTCAAGCTGTAGAAAGCATGGCAGATATCTATTCTAGTAAACTCAGCGTAGAACCCGTAAATGAAACAGGTAGTCTGCTTTCTCTTAGTCTGCTGGACCCTCTTCCAGAAAGGGGAAAAGACATCATGAAAAAGCTTATTGAAGTTTATTCTGAAAAATCTTTAGATTATCGGAACCAACTTGCAATGAATACTATCAATATGATCGATGAGCGTCTGGCTTTACTAACAGACGAGCTTACAAACGTTGAGAAAAATGTAGAAGACTACAAGCAACGCAACGAGTTAACTAATGTAAGCTCTGATGCCGAATTATTTTTACGGAGGGCAAGTGAATCTAATAGCCAACTGGCAGATTACCAGACACAAATAGATGTACTTAATTCTATAGAAAGTTATCTTCAGGAAAAAGGCGATAATGCGCCGCTCGTACCAAGTTCTCTAAATATTGAAGATCCTACATTGGTCAGTCTTATTTCCAGACTAAATGAACTTCAACTTAAAAAAAGAAGTTTACTGCGTACTACTCCTGGAGATAACCCCCTGATTGTAGAGTTAAATCAACAATTGGCGGACCTTCGTACAAGTGCTTTGGAAAACCTGAAAAATATTAAAGGGGGATTATTAATAGCACAGAGAAACCTTCGGCAAAATTCCCGACAGTACGAACATCAGGTACGTAAAGTTCCTGCAGCAGAAAGACAGCTTCTGGCAATAAATAGGGAGCAGAGTACCAATCAGGACCTTTATTTGTATCTCTTGCAGAAGAGGGAAGAAGAGGCGCTTGCTTTGGCAGCCCCTATTTCCAATATGCGTATTGTGGATGCACCAAGGGCAGGTGGAATACCTGTTAGCCCCAATAAAACTTCGGTATACCTTGGAGCATTGATCTTTGGACTTTTTCTTCCCTTTTCTGTTGTATATGCCAAAGAAAGGATTAACGATAAAGTCCAAACCAGGATGGATATTGAAGAATATACAGATGCCACTATATTGGGGGAGATTGCGTACAACAAAGAGAAAGAAGTACTGGTAGCAAAAGAGGAAAAGAGTACTCCCGTTGCGGAACTTTTTCGTCTTATTAGGTTTAATTTAAAATTTGTTTCGGCAGGAAGAAAAAACAAAACTATTTTAATTACTTCAGGATCCCAGGGAGAAGGAAAGACATTTTTTAGTATAAATCTTGGGAGCAGTTTAGCGTCTTCAGGTAAGAAAGTAATAGTGCTAAGTTTTGATCTCAGAGCTCCAAAACTAATGAGAGACGTGGGGCTTTCTGATGAATTTGGAATATCCAACTACTTAATCGATGATCAACTTCAGGTGAAAGATTTGATCATTCCATCTCCACATTCAGACAATTTATTTTTTATAGGATCAGGCGCGATACCACCAAATCCGGGGGAACTAATGCTTAATGATAAGATTGGCGTTCTGCTAAAAGAATTGGAAGATGAATTTGACTATGTTATAATAGATTCTGCACCTATAGGTAGAGTAGCTGATGCCTTTGCTCTGGCTCCCTGCGCAGATTCTACTATTTACGTAGTGAGACAAAACTATACCAAAAAATCAGATCTTAAGATTATTCAAGACATTTTGACGAATAATAAGGTAAATCGTCCCATGGTTGTGCTAAATGGCACAAAATCTAAGGAAGCATATGCTTATGGATATGGTCAAAAGCAAGCTCACATATCACGAAAAACTGTCAATGCTTAGTACGGTCTAGAACGAAAATTCGTATTAGAAGTAAAAATTGTTATATTAAATTGAGAATTGTCTTAGAGCAAATTAGTCCCTATTTTACTAAAACTGCTCTTAAACCAGTAGGTCAGGTATTGGGTTCCCAAATGATGGGAAAAGCTCTTGGCTTTGCCGTAAGTATAATTTTAGTTAGAGAACTCTCAAAGGGAGATTATGCTATATATACTGTGCTCCTGACAATTCAGGGAATGTTACTGCCGCTCTCCAATTCCGCTCTTTTTATTGGTTTTAAAAAAATTGGAGGTGAAATTTGGAACGATACTGCACGAATGTCCAGCCTTATTAAAACTGCACGTCAAATTGCGCCTTTTATAATAGGATTAGCTTTTTTGCTGGTAGGAGGATATGCGGCTTATATTTTAATTGAACAGGAGATCTCCATAGGTAGAATTGCATGGTTTCTGCTTTGTCTTCTATTAATAGTTATTCCTGAAGTTCAAACGGCTTTCCTACGGACAGCTATGTTGTTGCAAAAGGAGGTAGGCTCGGTTGAAATTTCAGAACTGGTAGGGCATATAGTACGATTCGTTGGAATAATTGGAATTTTGCTTTTTCTTGATATAGATTATATTATTGCAGTAATATTTCTAATAACCAGTATAAGTTCCTGGTCTTCTTTTTTTTACGTTAAAAGAAAAGGAGATCAGCTCGGTCTATTGGGTGGCTCTCGGGTAAATCCTGATTACAAGAAGGTGCTCATTTATTATATCAAAAATAATTGGCACAATTCTGCTTTTTTTGCTTTTAAAGGGCAGGTGTCAATATTCCTGCTGGGTGTTTTCGGCACAACAGAATCACTTGCAGAAATCGGAGCACTGGCAAGATTCGCTTTGTTATTTACGATAATATCGGCTCTTTTCCGCAGTATTTATGCACCTGCCTTTGCTCGGACTGCAAATGGCGCCCGACTAAAGAAAATGTACGTAGCCTCCCTTCTGGTGTCTCTGGTGATATGTGGAATAGTTATTCTGGCTGTTGCTTTATTTCCGAATCTTTTTTTGTGGATACTTGGCTCCGGCTATGAGGATTTATCCTTTGAGCTGTTTCTAATGATAATAGGTGGTTCAATAGGATTTCTAATAGGAATTGTTCATAATATGAATCTCAATAAAGGTTGGATAAAATTTACTCCGCTACTTGAAATACCAACGGATATTGGAGGTATACTTTTAGGCATATTTCTTTTCGACATCACTACTTTATCAGGTGTTTTGTATATGGGAATTCTTTCAGGTAGTCTTAATCTTATACTATACTTATCAAACAGTATTGCTGGCCTGAGAGAGTATAACTCGCAGAATTAATATTTAATATTATGAAAATATCCATATGTATACCCACATATAATCGTCCCGATCTCCTAAAGGAGGCCATAAATTCATGTATTGAGCAAACTTATTTGCCAGATGAAATAATTGTGTGTGACGATTCAACAAATGATGAATCCAAATTGTTAATAGAATCTTTCCAAAATCAAACACATATTAATATAAATTACATGAAAAACAATCCTCCCTTAGGTCAGGCTGCAAATGTCAACAAATTGTTTGCAACTGCTAAAGGAGAAAAAATTGTTTTGCTTCATGATGACGATCTCCTGATAAAAACTGCCTTGGAAAAAATGATTAGTACTTTTGAGGCTGACCATTCCATAGATGCAGTTTATGGTAAGCAGTATATTATTAATGAGGATGGTGTAATTGACGAGAAACATTCCGAGCATCTCAACGCTTATTATTTTAGAACCTCCTATTATAGTGAAAATAGGCTTTCTCCCTTAGAGGCAGGAATGGTACAACAATTTCCAAATGATTGTTATATGCTGAATAAAGCTGTTATTAATAAGGTTCATTATCGAAATAAAAGTCAAATCGGGCATGCGGGAGATTTTGACTTTGGCTTTCAACTAGGTGTCCAGGGTTATAATTTGCATTTTATTAATGAATACACAGCTAAGTATAGAATAACAAAGTCATCTGTAGCCAGAAATGGTACGGATTCAGGATACCAGGCTTTCAAAATCATACGCCAGGCTGGTATAGCTGGCAAGAGTAAGAAAACGGACCCCGTAAATGTTGTCTTGAGAAGAAAGGCTCCTGTGGCAATCTTACAAGCGGCCAAAAAGGGAGAAAAGAAGGAAGCCTTAAATATTTATTTTAGTAAATGGCACAGAAGTAGTATTCTTACTCTGGGTGGAATGCGAAGAATGGTAAATATTCTATTCTAAATGAAAATTCTTTTTTTATGCCCCTGTCTGGAACCTGGAAAGGATGGAGTGGGAGATTATGTTACCCGGCTTGCTTTCAGTCTTTTAAATGAGGGACATATAGTAAGCTCAATTGCATTAAATGACCATTTTGTTTCTCAGGTTATAACAGAAGAAAAGAAACAAGGTAAAAAGGGTTATCAGGTATTGCGAATTCCTTCAAATTACTCTTTCAGTACTCGCATGAATGAAGCCGAGAATTGGTTGAACTCTTTTGAGCCTAGTTGGATAAGTCTGCAATATGTCGGTTTTGGGTACAATAAATATGGGTTGCCCATTGAACTCTTCAGTTTGAGAAGAAGAATGGGGGATACTAATTTACATATTATGTACCATGAACTCTGGTGTGGTACTCCCAGAGAGTCAAAGCTGAAGGAAAAAGTGCTTGGAACGCTTCAGAAAATTTTTATAAAAGGATTGTCTCTCGCCTTAAGACCTCGACAGATTTTTACAAATACACCTACATCTCAGAAAAATCTGGGAAGGATGGGGTTAGTTTCTCGCTTAACACCTGTTTTTAGTAATATACCCATAAATGAGAGAGGTCCCGATGATCACTGGAAACAATTAAAGGAGGAAAAAGATTTTAATCGATTTCTAGTTAAAAAAGAAGATTGGCTAATCTTAGGTTTTTTTGGCACTGTATATAATTATATGGACCTGAAAAAATTATTAGTACATGCGGCGATAGCCGCCACAAATACAAGCAAAAAACTAGGAATACTCTCCATAGGGCATGGAAGAGGACGGGACATAAGTAAATTGGCAGAAGAAATAAAAGCTTCCTATTGGCAAACCGGTACTTTATCTTCCTATTTAATAAATCAGACGATGAAACTTGTTGACCTGGGCGTAGTTACTACGAGAATAGATGGATTGAATAAAAGCGGCTCGGCTCTCGCATGGTTGGAACGGGGAATACCCGTTATAATATCCGAAGATGATAATACTTATGAAGAGGCAATGGCAAAACAGGGAGTACACCAGATTCACAATTCACAAGATATATGTCGTAGTTTGAATTCTAAAGGACAATTTAAGATCCACAATCATCTAAAGGAAACAACCGAGGCATATGCTAGCTTGTAATAATTAAATAAGTCCAATTCTATAACTATTACTATCTATATTTAATGAATAAAAAAAGTATGAATAATCCCAAAACTATACTGATAACCGGAGCTTCAGGGTTTTTAGGAACCTGGCTATCACGGGAAGCAGTTAAAGCAGGGTTTAAGATATATGGTATAGATTTGAGAACTCCTTTGCAGCCACAACTCTGGGAAAATTTTGCTACTGCCTCTCTGGACACTGTCGATCTCGAGCAATTAATGGAGGGCTGTACTTTAGATGCAATTTGTCATCTGGCAGGGGGGGCCTCAGTTTCGGCTTCGGTTAAGGATCCCTTTGGAGATTTTTCAAGTTTATTACCCGGTACGGCACGTCTTGCTACTTACTTGAAAAAATCACAGGCGCAGGCAAGATTTTTTCTTTTCTCCAGTGCTGCTGTATACGGTAATCCTGAAAGCTTGCCTATTACTGAGGATACTCCTATTAAACCAATTTCACCCTACGGAATACATAAAGCAATTGCCGAATCTTTACTTTGCAATTATGCCAGGATATTTGATCTTAATATTACTATTTTCAGGATATTTTCGGTTTACGGGCCCGAATTGAGAAAACAATTGATTTGGGATGTTAGCCAGAGAGCCCTTTCAGCCGAAGAAGAAGGAGTAAAATCCATTACACTTTTTGGTACCGGAGCGGAAAGCCGGGACTTTATGTATGTAAAAGATGTTTGTCAAGCAGTCCTAACAGTAATTTCTAAACCAGTTTCCAGTAAGATTCAAATTTATAACCTTGGTTCCGGGGTCGAAAGTTCTATTGCCGAAGTGGCAGAATTACTGGTAAACAATTTAGGGGTGGATATTAAAATACAATTTGATGGTATTGTTCCAAAAGGTGATCCGGCCAATTGGAGAGCAGATATTTCAAAGTTATTAAATCTCGGTTTTACTCCAAGATATAATTTAAATGAAGGGCTTCATCAGGTAGCTACCTGGGCTAAGGCCATTCACTAAAATATTCTAGAAGGAAAACCTTTTCAACTTGACTTTTTAATTTTTAGATCTAGTAAAATGATTACAGTTACAACTTTGGCATGTCATAGAGATATAGAAATGGTCCAACTTTCCCTAAAATCTTTTGTTCATAATTACAAAGATGATTATAGGGTGCATATATATGAAGACGGTTCTTTATCAGAAGCGGATAAAGAAAAACTAACAGCTATTCCCGGTGTAATAATTAAAGATAAAAAGGAAGTAGATGCTTTGGCAGATGAAGCTTTGCGCTCTCATCCTTTTTGTCGTCAATGGAGAGGTCAAAATGCTTTCACCATTAAGCTTTTCGACATGGCTGTTATGGAAAAAACAGATTATGTTTATTTTGATTCAGACGTTTTTTTCATCAAACCTTTTATAGGGCTAGATAGAAGCAAATATGATGAGGAAGACCTTGTGCTTATGAGCGATAGATTTGATTACTATTCTGTAAATTATTTTGAGAGATTTATCTATCCACGAATGAAATTTCCTGATAAAATTAATGCAGGCTTTTACTACGTGCGTAACGGGGCTATTGATTTTGATCTCTTCGAATGGCTGTTTAGTAAGGAAGAATATTTCCCTAGAGACAAAGAACCTTGGAGAGTATCTTTGGCAGATCAAACAGCCTGGGCCTTGCTTGGAGCTAACTCTAATGCATCAATATGGAAGAAATCGCAGGTGCTTATTCCAGCTTCTATGGATGAGATCAAGAGCGATACTGTTGCGGTACATCTTATCAAGCGTTTGGTTGAATTCGAAAGTATTTATCAAAAGATAGAGGAACTTATTTATCGAAGTAACTCTTCAATAGAAATTTTGCAAACACAGAAGCTTACATACAGCAATCCGGTTTCGGCAGCCCTGGAGAAGTTGAAATTTAAGCTCACGGAGAATAAGTAAATAAGTAGCTTAAAAAAATCAGCTGAGTAAAAAAGAGTTTAATCCATACAAATTATAAATGAAAATAGTAGTAATGGGTAATAATGCACTCATGGGAGGACTTATAGTTCATTATAAGGTGCTTTGTAAATATTTGAGAAATTCCGGACATGATCTTTTGCTTATTAATGTAAATAGTAGCAACACATCTGTTTTTGAAGATGACGAAATTACCGAGATATCTGTACCTTATATTACTAACTCTTTTGCACTGAAGCTCAAAAAATATTTCAGGTTAAGGAAAGCCTGTAAAATTGCGAAAGCGTTTAGTCCTAATCTTTTTATAGCTACTGGTTATGGTCATGGTTATTCCATGTTGGCAGCAGCATTACCATCTTCTACTTACAAGTTTTTTGAGGAAGTACATTTTGAGGCACATAATATTCCTCTTAAGCTTAAAATGGTGAAGGTTTTTGATGCCATAGCACCTCAAACAGAAGGTATGATCGAAGTTTTTAAAAAAAATGTGTCAGCAGATAAACCTGTAGCCTGGTTACCCTGTTTTTCCAAAGAATATGAGTCAAACAATTTTACGGATCTTCCCCCTGCAGGCGGCACTATTAAATTGGCATATTTCGGACGTCTTGAATGGAACAAGGGTATTAAACAATTTGTCTCGGCAACAAAAGAAATTTTTAAAAATAGTGACATTGTTCTTGATATCTACGGAAAGGGATCTGAAGCAGAATCTTTGCAAAAAATTATAGAAAGTGAGGGGTTGAAGCAAAAAGTGAAAATGAAGGGGTTTTATAAGGATGAGGATTTTTCCAGTATAATTAGTGCCTGTCATGGCGTTGTTATTCCTTCGGTTGATACTGAAGGGTTGCCATTAGTGGTTATAGAAGCTATGCGTTATGGTCGTCCAATTTTATGTACAACTATAGGAGCTATGCCGGAGGTGGCAGGAATTAATAAGGCAGGAATGATTGTTTCAGGAAAAAATGCAGAGCAGCTTGTAAAAAATCTTGAGGTGTTTGTACAGAGAATAAAAACTGAAGGTTTTTCGGCCCAGGGAATTCACCAGGTCTACAAAAACTACTTTAGCAATGCAGCGTTCTGGAAAGTCTGGGAAGAAATGTTACAAAATCCAAAAGTCTATTTTACTGCTGAGACTCAGTTAAAGAGTTAGTCTTAAATCACTTATTAATCAGAGTCCCGCGTATATGAAAGTTATAATTTCTCATCCTACAAGTAACCAGTTCAACCGAGCCTTGCTGCAGGGATTAATGGAAGCTGATATGCTGAATGAATTCCATACTGCCATGGCTACATTTCCGGGCGGATTTCTTGATAAGTTGAGTGTTGTTGGTCCTTTTGCTGATTTGAGGAGAAGAAGTTTTGAACCGTCTCTAAGCTCATTTACAAGTACCAGCCCCTGGAGGGAAGTGGGTAGGATGGCAGCACTTAAGTTGGGAGCAGGAAGTTTAACCAGACATGAAACCGGAATTTTTTCTGTTGATGCGGTTTATAAAAATCAGGATCGTGGAGTTGCTCAGCGTTTGGGAAGAGCAGAAAACAAAGAAATTAATGCAGTCTATGCTTATGAAGACGGAGCTTTTTTTTCTTTTAAAGAGGCCCAAAAAAGACAGCTTCAATGCCTTTATGATCTACCTATAGGCTACTGGAGATCGGCTAGGAAACTCCTTCAGATAGAGCAGGAACGTTGGCCGGAGTGGGCCTCTACCCTAACAGGGTTTAAAGATTCTGAAGCCAAATTGAGACGTAAGGATGAAGAGCTAAAAATGGCAAATCGTATTTTTGTAGCCAGTACTTTTACCGCAAATACCCTCAAAGACTTTCCTGGAAAGTTAGCTCCTGTGGAAATTATTCCGTACGGATTTCCAATACCAGTAGAAAGCAGGAAATATGATAACCTCAGCAACAGGAAAAAACTAAAATTACTTTTTGTAGGAGGTCTTTCACAGCGTAAAGGGATAGCAGACGTTTTTGCTGCTGTTGAGGGGCTGGAGTCTTATGTAGATTTGACCGTACTTGGTCATAAAGCTGCTAACGATTGTGCTGCTTTAAATAAAGCACTGGCAAAACATAAATGGATTCCATCTCTTCCCCACAAAGAGGTTCTCAAGCTTATGCGGGAACATGATGTTTTACTTTTTCCATCGCTCTTTGAGGGCTTCGGAATGGTGATTACCGAGGCTATGTCTCAGGGAACTCCTGTGATTACCACAGATCGTACGGCCGGTCCCGATTTAATTACAGATAAGAAAAATGGGTGGTTAATTAAAGCCGGTTCTACAGAGGAATTGCGTGGAGCTATAGAAGAAATTCTAGTAAAACCCGAACAGGTTAAGATTATTGGGAAAGAAGCTATAGAACGAGCGGGTTTAAGACCATGGACTCTTTATGGACAGGAATTGACCCAGGCTATAATGGAACATCGTTTTTGAATTAAATCCAGCGCAGGCACAATGGCTTTTCCTTTAGAAAATTTCACCACAGAAGTAAAATCTCCTCGGAAAGAGACTATAAAGATCGATGGTGATAGCTTCACCAGTGTGGATACAAACAGTAAAAGGTATCTTAAATTTGGTATCTGGGCTTATTTCTTGTTATTAATTTTTGAAGGAGCACTTAGGAAATGGGGAATTCCAGCTTTGTCGGCACCTTTACTGGTGGTGCGAGATCCGGTGGCTATCTGGCTTCTTTATACTGCATGGAGAAAAGATTTTTTTCCATTTTCCATCTATCCTGCAGTCATGATTGCCTTGGGCACTATAGGGATTTCTACTACACTTATTTTTGGTCATGGAAATTTGCCAGTGGCTTTATTTGGTGCGAGGATTCTTTTGGTACATTTTCCTTTGATGTTTGTAATAGGTAACGTTTTTAACAGAGAAGATGTAGTTAAGCTGGGAAAGGTGGTTTTGTTGCTTTCTATTCCCCTGGTAATTCTTACCGCTATGCAATTTTACAGTCCACAGTCAGCTTTTGTTAACAGAGGTGTGGGTGGAGATGTAGAAGGCTCAGGATTTAGTGGTGCAATGGGATTTTTCCGACCTTCCGGAACTTTTTCATTTACAACCGGGAACTCAATGTTTTTTAGTTTGGTCGCCTGTTTTGTACTTTTTTTCTGGGTAAGTAAAGATCAAATAAATAAGGTTCTGCTAATAGCGGCAACTTTGGCAGTTTTAGCTTCCATTCCTCTATCTATAAGCCGTAGTTTATTTTTTTCAATTGCAGTAGCAATTATATTTACTGGACTGGCTATTTCCAGAAACCCACAATATTTATCAAGAATATTTACGGCAGCAGTATTTATGGTATTATTACTAACCATTCTTAGCCAGACCACTTTTTTTCAAACTGCTACAGAGGCTTTTATGGCACGTTTTGAAAGTGCCAGCAACATAGAAGGAGGAGTGGCGAGTTCCTTGCTTGAGCGATACTTCGGGGGTATGATATCTGCGGTATCTGGGAATAATAATCTGCCTTTCTTTGGATATGGTTTAGGGTTAGGTACAAATGCGGGTAGTGCCTTGCTTACAGGAGAGCGTTCTTTTTTAATTGCTGAAGGAGAATGGGCACGGCTTATAGGGGAAATGGGATTTGTAATGGGAATATTCGTTATCCTTCTAAGATTAATATTTTGTGCAGATATAAGTTTGAGGAGTTACCGTAGCCTTAAGTACAATAATTTGCTTCCATGGGTTTTACTAAGTCTTGCTCTTATTATAATACCCCAGGGTCAGTGGGCACAGCCTACATCGCTCGGTTTTAGTACGTTAATAGGTGGACTTGTTCTAGGTGCTTTAAAGATACCGCAAAAAGGGCAAATTTCGCAAACTAAGAAACAGTAAAGTATCCGGTTGGATATGAAAATTCTCCTGATGAAAATTATATTTTTTGCACACCCCCTGTTTTTGAATCATCAAAGTATGCCTCGTTTTGCCAAAATGCTGGCTGAAGGAATGAAAGAAAGAAACCATGAGGTGGAAATTTGGTCTCCAAGGGAATATTTTTACAGATTTCCCTTTACAGGAAACATGAAAAAATGGATGGGTTATATAGACCAGTACATCATTTTTCCCATGCAGGTAAGAAGAAAGAAAACTGGTCTTTGTAGCAGTACACTTTTTGTTTTTACAGATCATGCGCTTGGTCCATGGGTCAACCTGGTAAAGGATAGGCCGCATGTAGTACATTGTCATGATTTTTTAGCTCAGCATTCTGCAGAAAATAATATTGCAGAGAATAGAACCAGTTGGACAGGTAAACAATATCAAGCTCTGATCAGAAAGGGGTTTTCAAAAGGTAAAAATTTTATATCCGTCTCAGAAAGAACACGTAAAGATCTTGCGAAATTTTGTAAAGGAGTTCCGTTACGCTCTGAAATGGTATACAATGGGTTAAATCGCGTTTTCTCCCCTGGAGATCCTCTGGAAGCAAGAGCAATAATCTCACGAGAAGCAAATATTCCTTTAAGAAATGGGTACATTCTGCATGTTGGAGGAAATCAATGGTATAAGAATAGGACTGGGGTAGTTGAGATATACAGCGCCTGGCGCAATTCTCAGCGGGAAAGGTTGCCCTTGGTACTCATTGGTCAATCACCTTCAGAAGATTTAATTAAAGCTTATGAAGCTTCTCCTTTTACAGATGACATAGTTTTTATTAATAGCGCCTCAGATGAAGTGGTGAGTAATGCATATGCAGGTGCAAAAGCATTTCTTTTCCCATCACTTGCAGAGGGATTTGGCTGGCCTATTGTGGAAGCAATGGCCTCTGGATGTCCAGTTATAACTACTAATGAAGCTCCTATGACAGAGGTTGGAGGAGAAGCAGCATTTTATATCCCTAAAAAGCCCTTAATAGGATCAAAGGTAGAACTTTGGGCTTGTGATGCAGCTGAAGTTGTAAACAAAGTAATGAATTTTAATCAGGAAGAAAGGCAATTTTGGATTGAGAAGGGATTAAAAAATGCCTACAGGTTTGATCAGGCAAAATCTCTGGATAACATCGAAATGATTTATTCTGATATTCTGCAAAAATTTTGGAGCCTATGAAAATTCTTCATGTTGTTGAAGGTATGGACCCGAAATTGGGAGGGGTATGCCAGGCAATTCGTACGATAGTCCGGGGTCTTTCTGACGAAGGAATAGCAAACGAAGTAGTAACTCTGGATCCTCCTGATGCTAATTTCTTAAGTTTCGATCATTTTCCTGTTCATGCTCTCGGACCTAAAAAAACAGCCTGGAGTTATAGTAGAAATTATTCTCCCTGGTTAAAAAAAAATTTGCAAAAATTCGATTTTGTAATTATTCATGGGCTTTGGCTTTATAATTCGTATGCTACTTTTAAAGTTTGGATAGAATTGAAAAATAAATGTAAAAGTGAGGAGTCGGAAAGAAGTTTGCCAAAACTTTATGTCATGCCGCATGGAATGTTAGATCCGTATTTCCAGGAGGCAGCAGGTAGAAAACTAAAGGCTGTCAGAAATTCCATTTACTGGAAATTGATAGAATCAAAAATTATAAATGGAGCAGATGGTCTTCTTTTTACCTGCGAAGAAGAGCGCCGTCTCTCTCATAAACCTTTTCACCCATACCAACCAAAGACAGAAATTATACTTGGAATGGGCACAGAGGCTCCTCCTGAGTATGAGCTGGCCTTAACCAGGGCCTTTTTACAAGCATGTGAGGATTTGGACGGACGTCCCTATTTTCTTTTTTTGAGCAGGATTCACGAAAAAAAAGGAGTGGAAAATCTTATTAGCGCTTATGAAATTTTGTTAGAAAAAAACTCTGGAAATAGTATACCGGCCTTGATGATAGCAGGGCCCGGTAAAGAAACTTCATATGGGAGAAAACTTGAGGAACGGGTAAAGAAAAGTCCATTGCTGATGAGTTCAGTTTTTTTTCCTGGAATGCTCACAGATAAAACTAAATGGGGAGCGTTTTATGGATGTGAGGCATTTATTTTGCCCAGTGAACAAGAAAATTTTGGTATTGCTGTAGTTGAAGCACTAGCTTGTGCAAAGGCTGTACTTATTTCAGATCAAATTAATATCTGGAGAGAAATTTATGAAGCTTCTGCAGGTTTAGTTGCGCCAAAATCTGTTACCGGCACACTCTCTCTATTGCAAAATTGGATGAGCTTATCTGGTGAACAAAAGCGGGAAATGGAAGAGAATTCACTGAAATGTTATAGAAAATTTTATGCAGTGGATTCTTTTGTACAGCGCTGGAAGCAAAATCTGCTTATGCCAACTTATACCTCCACAATGGGTATTTAAAATAATTCTTTTCATTTTAGCTATACTCCCGTATCCTTTACACAATTTAGAATGACAGCAGAAGCAAAAAATCCATTAATTACCTTGTACGGCTCCAATTATATTGAAAATGACTGGACGCTGCCCTGTATGAAGAGCTGGAGTAAAATCTTAAACATTTCTCCATCAGAATTTTATGTACTTCCACATAAGCCAATTAGCGTTAAGGAAAAAAAAATTATTTCAGCACTGGATTTTCAGATATTGAATTCTAATCTTGAAGTGGATAGTTTTCTTGCTGACTATCCGGCGTTACAGCAAATAAGGGAGAAGGACGGAACCTGGAGGAAGATCCTTGATACAGCCATTCTTTTTCCAGAGGTGGAAAAAATAACCATTATTGATACAGATGTTTTTATAAAAGACAATGTTCTGTTGCCTAATAAAGGTTTTGACATTGCGTATATGAGGGAAGATGTTCCGGCATACAAAGGGAAGTGGAACATGGCGTGGAAAGAAAAAATGGTACCAGCTTTAAATGCCGGACTTATAATTGTAGACCCCGCAGTTATAGACTTCCATTATCTGGAGAAACTTGTAAGTAATTATCTTAATAAATGTAAAAGCTATTGGTGGTCTGAACAATCGGCTTGGGCTTGTCTCGCTGGAAAGAGTAAAACGAGGGTGCTTTTTAACGGTAGACAAGTTAAGGTCACTTCGGGAATGAAAAAAAGAAATTTTTTAGAAATCCAGCAGAACGGCTACAAGTATTTTGGTAAAAAGGGTATGATAGAAACTTATGATGAGTTTAAAAACCTTCTTGAGGGAGGATCTATATTTCACTTTGCCGGTCCCGGAAAATATATGTTTAAAGCAAGTTTTGCAGATTTTCAATCCTCAAAACAAACAGATCCCGTTGAAATATTTACAGAACAGGAAGATACCTTAAGTTTAAGGGATAAATTTTTTATTTCTATGAGACTTTATTTCAAAGAACATTTTTAATCCTTAAAAATGATAAATACAGATACGATTAAATTCTCTTCTAAGCATAATGAAAATACTTTTTCCGGACCTTCCTTTAGTTTGCAGAACCGGGTGTGTAGAATGGTGTGGAATGTGGTATGTTTTCTTTTCTTTAGATTCACACCTAACCCGTTGCATGGTTGGAGATCGTTTCTCCTGCGTATGTTTGGAGCAAAACTAGGTAAAGGAGTTCACGTGTATCCTAACGTTAAAATATGGGCACCATGGAACATTGAGTTAGGGGATGAGTGTGGTATTGCCAATGGTGTAACTTTATACTCACAGGGTAAAATAAGAATAGGGAAGCGAACCGTAATCTCTCAGGGAGCTCATCTTGTTGCTGGCACCCACGATTACACTAAACCAGGCTTTCCATTAATCACATTACCAATTTCTATAGGAGACCACGTATGGATTGCTGCTGAAGCATTTATTCATCCAGGTATAAAAATAGGTGAAGGTAGTGTAATAGGGGCAAGGTCTGTAGTATCTAAAAATATGCCTGCCTGGATGGTTTGTGCGGGGCATCCCTGCATACCCTTAAAGGAAAGAAAGCTGGAAAGTGTAACGGTTTAAATTAATTTACTATGATTTCAATAATCATCCTAACCAAGAATGAAGAAAAAGATCTGCCCCGCTGCCTAAACTCTGTTAGCTGGTGTGATGATGTGCATGTGGTTGATTCCGGTAGTAACGATGAGACGCTAAATATTGCGTTGTTGCAGGGAGCAAAAATTAGTACTAATACTTTCAGAAGCTTTGGACAGCAAAGAAATTACGCACTTGATGAGTTAAAAGTCAAATATGAATGGATTCTGTTTCTGGATGCAGATGAGGTAGTTACTTCTAAATTTAAAACTGAAATGATAAAGGCGACTGAAAGTGCTGAGAATGATGTGGCCGGATTTTATTGCTGCTGGAAGATGATGCTATATGGTAAATGGCTGAAATATTGTGATAATTTTCCGAAGTGGCAATTTCGGCTAATGAGAAAAGGAAGAGCAAGATTTACAGATTTTGGCCATGGACAGAAAGAGGATAAAGTAGAAGGTAAAATAGAATACTTACGAGAACCTTATTTGCATTATGGGTTCTCGAAGGGATGGTTCTATTGGATTGAAAGACATAATAAATATTCCTCTCAGGAAGCAATTGCACGTTCTCTAAAAAGACCGCCTGTTAAACAAATTTTTTCACGGGACGCGAGTACCAGAAATCCTGCTTTAAAATCATGGTTAAGCAGGATGCCGGGATGGCCATTTGTAAGGTTTTTCCAGGCTTATATTTTAAATTTCGGCTTTACCGAGGGGGCACCGGGATTTATTTATTGTATTAATATGGCATATTACGAATTTCTGATTCAAATTAAAATGCACGAACAAAGAAATGAGTCTCAACCTGTTCAGTTATCGGCAACTGCTTCTTCCGGTGTGGAACTGGAAAATCCGTAACAACTTGTAAAGCTTTTAATCTATTTTTTCATGAACAATTCTACTATAATTAGTACAAAAGAAGAAATTGGTCCAGTTCCCAAACTATTAAGCCCTGCCTTGCACTATTACGATTTAGATGGCACTCTTTCTTCGTTAAACAGTACTTTTGATTTTATATATGGTTACCTAAAGAACAAAAGGAAATATGTGAGATTGTTTCTTGGGAAATCTATAGCTCTTTTTCTCATTTTAACAAAAACATATCACCCTGTCAAATCTAGAAGTTTACTTATAAACATTTATTTTTGGAATTTAAAGACGGATACTCTTGAAGAATATTTTGAAAACGTTTATAAGCCAGTATTTTTAAAATCGTTGACCTCATTGGGTCGTTCCCTTTTAAATGAAACAGATAAGGCAGATGTGATGCTTACAGGATGTACAGAAATACCTGCAAAAAAGATAGCATCCTTATTTGGTTTTAAGGAGGTGATTTCTACAGAATTTTACTATAACAATGGTAAAATCAAAGGAATAAAAACGGATACCTACGGAAATTTTAAAGTAAAACATCTTTTAAAAAGAAAAGAAAGGATGATATACTATACCGACGATCTTCGCTCTGAAAAAAGTCTTATTGCTATTATGGATGAAATAGTAGAGGTTTGATTTATATTGAGCATTTTATACCCGCAACATTTTAAATTCCTTTCCCTCAAAACTCAGCAATTAAATGGCTATTCCTTATTAGAAAAACCATTATTTATGAATAATATACGGATAGAATTGGGAATTCCCATTTTATATACTTTAGAACGGTATAGAAAAAGACATGATAGCAATTGGGCAACAAGCGTAGTAGCCTATTTTTCTTCAATGCTCAGGGATTATATGTGGATACCAATCTATATTTTTCTTGTTACCGACGGCCCATTTTTATTTCAGTTATCGGGTTTACTACTTCATTTACTGGCATTTTCTATAATTTATGAAGCTGGCTATCTTTATACAGACAATATTTCTGTTAAAAAAGAAAATGTAAAAATCCGAAAAGTTATTTATAAAGAAGCTTTACAGGAGAATCATGTTTATTTTGCCATGTTATTAAGAGTCATAGTGGTTGGGATAATGTTTTTGTTCATGCAACCCTGGTTAAGTTTAGAAATTATAATTTTGTATCTGAGCATTCTTGCGATATATTATATTTATGGAAATTTGCAGGAAAGCTATAGAGTACCTCTCTTTTTACTACTTCGTTTTCTCAAGGGTTTTATTCCGGTCTCATTTTTATTATTAAGTCTGGAAAGTGTTCCAACCACTTTAATTTCTCTATTGTTACTGGCTACTGCATCCTTTTTTACAATAGAATACGCAAGTAGAAAGCTCGATCTTCCTTACATTAATATACAGCTTATGAAATATGTATGGGTACGGTATCTCATTATTTTTGTTTTCCTTGCCCCCTATCTTATTTTTGATCATATCCCTTTTCGGGATTTCAGTTTAATTTTTACTACCTATGTAAGTATCCATATTGGGATGATCGTCCTTTCACTTTTAAGGAAATTTCTTAACGTATTTATCATCAAAGAGTTAAAATCGATTCTGAGAATTTTCTAGTTTTATTTCTATAAAAAATCTAATATGAGCAAAAGAATATTACTAATAGGCAATAATTTTGCGCCTGAACCTACAGGTATAGGAAAGTACAGTGGTGAGATGGTGGAGTGGTTGGTAGATAAAGGTTATGAGTGCTCGGTGATAACAACCTACCCCTATTATCCTTTTTGGGCGGTACAGGAACCATACAGAAAAAACAGGTTCTGGTATAAAAAGGAAAGTGAAAAGCTAAAATCGGGAGGAAGTATAGAAATATTCAGGTGTCCCATGTACGTTCCTGCTGAACCTTCAGGTGGGAAAAGAATTATTTCTGAAGCTACTTTTTTCACCTCAGCATTTGTTCAGTTATTTAGACTCCTTTTTCGAAAAAAATATGATGTCGTTGTAACCGTAGTACCATCTTTTCAAATAGGCTTCCTAGGGAGACTTTACAAAAGCTTACGAAAAGCTAAATTTGTATACCACATTCAGGATCTGCAGATAGAAGCGGCAAGAGACCTTCAAATGATCAGATCTGGAAGACTCATAGATTTTTTACTCAAGGTGGAAAAATACTTTTTCGACGGGGCAGATGTGATTAGTAGTATTTCGGAAGGAATGGTTTCAAAAATTAAAGAAAAGGCTGGAAGGGAAATTTTTTTACTACCTAACTGGTCCGATACCACATTTTTTTATCCTGTTAAGGAAAAGAAGAATTTGAAGGAGAGTTTTGGTTTCTCAGAAACAGACAAGATTTTACTTTATTCAGGAGCCATAGGTGAAAAGCAGGGATTAGAAGCCATACTTCAGGTGGCAGGGGATTTTCAGCAGGATGAAAATACAAAATTTGTGATCTGCGGTTCGGGCCCTTATAAAAAGAAACTTCAGGATCTCGCAGAAAAACGAAATCTTGACAATGTAATATTTTTTCCACTGCAGCCCACAGAAAAATTTAACGATTTTCTAAATATAGCAGATGTACATCTGGTTATTCAGAAGGCATCCGCAAGTGATTTGGTGATGCCTTCCAAATTAACCACTATTTTAGCTGTTGGGGGGGTAGCACTTATAACTGCAAATAGAGGTTCAGGTCTTCAAAAGGTAGTAGAAAAGTACAAGATGGGATATGTGGTTAAAGCTGAAGATTTGGCTGCTTTAAAAGAAGGTATTGTGAGGGCACTAAATTCTCCGGAAGGTTCTTTGATGCGAAAAAATGCCCGCTACTATGCTCAAAAATATCTTTCTATAGATAATGTTATGACCTCTTTTGAAAATCATGTATTGCGGGAGGAGAAAACGATTCAAGAAACTTATGAGACTCAGAGACTAAATCTCTAAAGACATTTTTTGAAAGAGAAAGGCAGCCCTAAATATATCCTAAGGCTGCTTTTTTTGTTTAAGACCATACTTATTTTACTTCCACACATATTATCTGCTCCTGGATATTATCAATATTAGAGATGCGCCAACGATTCACACCTCCATGAGCATTTTCGTCGGCATGGTAAAGGTAGTAGTCTTCTCCTATTTTAACTGCATTTGCAGAAAGTGCATTTCCGGCAGAACCATAAGGTGTGCTTTCATTCGCCACATCTGGACCTAGTGCACCAAACAATTTAAGCATTAAACCGTCGTCTCTGTAGATGTACCACATGTTTGCAGTTGAATTTTTCCATAATTCTCCATGATAGCCCGCAAAGATAATGTCATCTATTACTATAGCGGGTCCACCTGGATAGTGTACACCATTTCCAATATCGTATCTTCCGTCAGTAGGAAAAGGACCGCTGTAGTTTTCTGGGGTGCTAGGCATGGCTTTCCACAGCCATTTATCTGTTCCCGGTTTCATGCCTCCTAAATGATATCCTGTGGTACCCAGATCAGGATGATGATTTTCATAAGATACAAGGACTCCATTCTCAGAGACATCGGGGACAGGAGGAGTGTTTTGGAAGATGCCATACCTGTGGTAAGGCTGTAATTTATCCTGATTTTTGAGCTGTGCAAAAATCTCCAGACTTCCCCACTGCGGATTGTGATCGGAATCAAAGCCTGTTAGTGGCGCTTCTTGCCAGGTAACTGTACGAGAATCTTCTGGTCCGGTAATAGTGTATTTTCTTAATGAACCATCAGATCTCAAAAACCAATCTAAGACCCAGGGGGCTCCCCCTTTCGGAAGTTTTATCCCGGTATTCCTAAGCCCAAAATCAGGGTCCAGTTCAAAAATGACAAAGGGATCATCAGATTTAGATGGATTAATCTGAGCATACGTTCGGCCGTTTGGAAGTGTATAAACAAAACGCAATTTGTAATACCAATTTTCGAATCCAATTGTGTGATATCGCCAGTTTCTAACGGTTTTCCAGGAGCCATTATTTCCTCCAATATTTTTGTTATAATCAACTTTAAATTCCATGTAGTCTGCAAAAACTCGTGTAGGATCATTAGGATCCACGGTGGCAGATCGTACTTCGCCCTGATATTCGATCTTATCCAGAAGCTTGTCTGTAGCACTAAAGTGTAGAACCCGACGATTGTGGGTATCTCCTAACCAGTAACTCCCGTCAGCCTCATAGGTTATGAACGTTTTTGCTCCACGCAATAATTTTGAATCATCCCTTGAGTCAGAAAAATAAAATTTATCATCCTTTACAGTAGGGTTTGTGGCATAACCTCCTTTTTGACCAAATGTATTTAGCAAAGAACCATTGGCGGTTGAGAACCGTTTAACGGTTTGGGTTTCTCCGTCTGCTATGGCCACAATTTTACCCGTGAAATCCGACCCCAGCGCATGAATTTTATTTTTTCCGGATATCTTTACTCCTGTGGATGTAAAGCTGCCATCGCTGTTGATCTTATATTTGGATACTTCATTACCATTGTACTGGATCCATAAATTCCCATTTCCGTGAGAATCAATGGTTAATAATCTTGGTTTTTCAACAGCAATAGTACGTATTAAACTTCCTGTCGTTTTGTTGTAAACGCTAATTTGATTCAGATTTAAGTAAGAAACAAACAAGTAATCCCCATCCCGCTGTACCGCCATCCCGGAAATAAATTTGTCGTATTCTACATCGTCGGTCATAATGCCAAAAGCAGCATCGTAGGTGTCTCCTCCTGCTGCCGTGGTATAGGGGCGTCCCTTACTGAATTCCTGAAAGGAATCATCGAGAGGATCGATGCCAAATATGAAACTGACTTTGTCCCTGCCCCAGTCATCATATCCACCGTAATAAACGGTTTTTCCATCGGTAGTGGAATATTCTGTTTCCTGACCATTTCCAAAAACTCCTTCTTTAAGGACTTTTATAGGGATCCTTACATTGGGATCATTTAAATTAATTTTCCATTGAGATGCTTTTCCTTCGTTAAAACCGGCAGCCAGATATGCTTCATCGCCTACTATAGACATAGTACGCAGTTGCTCATAAGATGTTTGAACTCTTTCTCCTGTAAGATCGGGAGAATTATTTCCAATAGGGCCTTCCCACTCGGCAATAAGATTATTTGTTAGTAATTTTATATTATAACTGCCAGAAGACACGGCGTTTCCGGCATCATCTTTTTTATCCCAATTAAAAGAATGTGTACCCTTTTGCTGCTGCTTATTGTTCCACAGGGTCCTTACCAGGGTTCCATCCTCGGCATAAACACCGGCAGATGTTGTAGTTGCTCTTTTTAAGGTATAAGAATTTTCAGTGAGGGAAACCAGGGCCTGGGGTAGATAGTTGCACAGGTCCGGGACGTCCTTGCTTCGTTTTGGGTCGTCATTTCCTGTAGAAAGGGAGCCACCTAATGTTCCTTTTCCTGTTTTACCTGATAAATCAAGAACCTCTTTTCCGGTTTCATTAAAATCATAATACGCTAGGAGCCCCGTATTATCAGAAATATTTGACTGACCGTAGTTGTTGGCTATTTCTTCATACGATAGTGCCCTGTTCCAAATTTTTACTTCATCCAGACGTCCTCCAAAAAATCCTGCATTTCCACGCCCAATGGCTTCAATGGGAAAGTTTCCGGACCAGTAAGAATTTGTGGTAATATCTTTTACTCCATTTATGAAAAGGCTCATGGAGGTACCCTTCCTTACAAAAGCAAAGTGGTTCCATTGTCCAGGAGTAATGGCTTGGTTGGCGTAAATGACCCTACCGGCAGAACCTTCATTGGGCACATATATCCTCACTTTTTTCCAGTCAAAGTTAATATCAGGCCCTCTGCCTATTTGTCCCAGTACCGCGTCTTCGTGAGTAATTTCACCTTCAAGTTTAGCCCAAAATTCAATAGTAAAATCACCTGTAAGATTAATATCAGGTATATCGACCCAATCATCTACTCCGTCAAATTGAAGTCCACGAGGATTTGCCTCGCAATTATTAAGATTGGTGGGCGGATTTAGTACATAGTGAAAATTTTGAGAAAAGAGGGCATTGCTCAAACACAGAAACAAGTAAATCAATTTTTTCATTACAGTACAATATAGTTGTTCGCACCTGTTTTTCTAAGGATTCCACCGGTAAAGGCTTCATCATTACCAATCCCTGCGTTTCCAGCAGAAACTCCGTTAAGTCTTACTCCAGAAGTGGCTTTAATAGAAAGCGTTGTCCCATGGGCCTCCAGGTTAATTGTTTGACCAATTTTCATTTCCTTAAAGTTAGAAGTAATAGTTAAAGTGGCAGAGTTGGTGCAGGCAATGGTGTTCCCAATATCTGTAAATGTAATATTTCTTGAGGAAGCGAAAGTGACCACAACAGGTTTTTTGTAGTAAATTCGTTCCACCTCTTCCAAAAGATCTGCCTTAATACTATCTACTTGTGCCTGAGTATATACTTTTGGAGCATCTTTTAGGCTGGAATAATTACCGTCAAAATCATCTGTCGCATCTCTGTCCCAGTTTACAAAAGATATTGTATTTCCATTTGAAATGCTTAGTTGGTCTTCATTTAAGGTAAGGAACTGAGAGGTGTCTCCTGGCTCTCCGTTTCCACTATTTGCGGCTAAAAGCTCATCTATTTCTGCTTTGGTATAAACAGCTGGAGCATCTATTAAATTGGAGTAGTAACCATCAAAATCATCGGAAGCGTTAGTATCCCATTTTTCAAATGAAATACTATTACTGCTCGAAATAGAGAGCTGGCTTCCATCTAAAAGTAAAGATTGTACCGCACCATCTTCAACTTCGATAGTTGCAACTAAGCTGTCCACTTGTTCTGTTGTATACATTTGTGGAAGATTTTTTAAATCAAAATAGTCTCCCGAAAAGTCATCAGAACTATCCATGTCCCATTTTTCAAATGAAATAGTGTTACCTCCGGAAATTTTTAATTCTTCTCCTTCCAGG
>NZ_JAVRHP010000042.1:0-28559 GCF_031846505.1 Autumnicola edwardsiae | reverse complement strand
TTTCTAAGGGTCGACTAGATAGGTTTCAGGTGTCATTACAGCTAATTCGCTTTTTTTATAATCCCTGATATTCCTCGTAAGAACTATATCAATTTTTCCATTTTTAACAGCTGAAAAATTTTGTAATGCATCTTCAAAGTCTCTAAAATCAGAGTTTAAAGAATTTATAACTATTTCTTCATCCATTTCTAATACCTCAATGACTGTTAAAAGGCGTTTTAATGTTTCAATTACCAGATCGTGTCTTGCGGTTTTCCTTAGAAGATAATAAGTATTACAAATAATCACGGGAGTTACAGATCCCTTTATTTTATTTTCTTCACATAAATTCAGGACGCCTGCAGCAAAATCTGCAAAAGGAGCTCTGTCAAAGAAAAAATCCAATAATACATCAGTATCAATAAGAACATTTTTCATTAGAGATATTTATCTTCCAGACGGTCTCTCAATTCTTTTTTGTAATTCAACTTCTTGGGAGCTTTAAAGGAACCCCTTAAAGATTTTACAACAGGATTTAATTTTCTCTCTTCCTTTTTCTGCTCTTCTGTTGTTAAAGCCTTTAAATAGTTTTCAATAATATCAGAAAGACTACGGTTCTTCTCTTTCGCATATTCTTTTGCCCGATTTATAACTTCTTTTTCAATTGTCAGGGTAAGTTTGGTATTCATCGCGTATCATCTTATTTCATTCTAATATACAAAATTCCTTTACACGTGTTATTGCAAAAATATTAATACGTCTCAAATAAATCCTGAAGGTTCTTACTGCTGTGAAAAATAATTATAATCGGAAATAACACTGCTTAAAAAATCCATAGGCCGTTCCTGATACTCTACATCCAGTAGTTTTGCAACTTTTGCAGCCAGGGAAATGATAACATTATGGTTTCCGTTGATCCTGGCCTTTCTGTAAATCTCTTTTATTTCCTGTATATCTGAATCGTTTAAAACCGTTACTTGTGAATATTTAGGAGTATAATTTTCCGGCAAATCAACGGCGAGTGTATTTTCTATTCCTACCCGGCGCTTTTCAGAAATAACAGTAGTCTTTGCCGCCAGGTCACCAAGTCGCTGTCCTTTTCCGTTCAATAAAATCATTACCACAGCTACAGAGCCGCTGGTTAAGGTAATGTCGATAAACCGAAGAAGCCATCTTATAAGATAATTCGAAAAAACCGGCCGCGAACCATCTTCTTTTACCACTCTTAGCTGCATTGCAGCTTTACCGGGAGTTTGTCCATTCCAGAACGTTTCCCACAAAAGATAATATAGAAAAACTGGCAAACCCAGCACGAGGTAATACATCCAGGTACCTCCCCGGTCAAGATCTGTTCCCGAAATAATAAGCCCGGTAATGATGGCGTAAAGAATAAGGATAAAGCTATCCACAACATAAGCAACAATGCGTTCTCCAATACCGGCCACGTTCTGACGAATGCTGATATTTTGAGCAGTTTCTATTTGAAAATTATCCATTTAATCTGTTTCTTTGAGTTCTAATTGGGAAACTATGCGCGAGGCCGCTTTTGTGAGGCAAAATAAGGATAAATGGTTAAAGTTTGAAAGCCTCCTTCAAAATAAAACGTCCATTCCTCCAGAGGAATTGTCGGCCGTCTATGTAGAGGTAAGTGATGATTTGAGCTATGCGCAGACGTTTTACGCTAAAAGTAACACCACGGTCTATCTTAACGGACTCGCTTCTGCGGCACATCAAAAGGTGTACAGGAACAGAAAAGAATCCCGCAATCGGTTTGTAACATTTTTTACTGAAGAGTTCCCGCTTTTCTTTTATCATCATCAAAAACAATTACTGCTTAGTTTTCTAATCTTTGCTCTATTTTGTGTGGTAGGTGCATTTTCTGCAGCCAGTGATGGCTCCTTTGTACGCAGCATCCTTGGTGATGCCTATGTAAATATGACCCTGGAAAATATTGCGAATAATGATCCCATGGCAGTGTATAAAAAAGCATCAGAAACCGATATGTTCCTGGGTATTACCATCAACAATATAAGGGTAGGCCTTTTTGCCTTCACCCTTGGGATCCTCGCCGGTTTGGGTACTGCTTTTATTCTAATGCAAAACGCTGTAATGCTGGGATCTTTTCAGTATTTCTTCTATGAGCAGGGACTACTCTGGGAATCGGCACGAACCATCTGGATTCATGGTACTATAGAAATTTCGGTAATTATTGTTGCCGGATGCGCCGGTTTGGTAGTAGGAAAAAGCATCTTGTTTCCGGGAACTTATTCCAGGTTAAGATCCTTTACTTCAGGTGTAAAAGATGGATTAAAGATTATTATCAGCACCATTCCTTTCTTTATAATTGCCGGTTTTCTTGAAGGTTTTGTCACAAGGTTAACTCAAATGCCAGATTGGCTGGCAATCACAATTATTTCGCTTTCTTTGGCTCTAATCCTATTTTATTACGTCTTTTATCCAATTTATCTACATAATCAAAAATTAAAAAATGAATCCAGACTATATCAGGTTTAAAAAACAAAGGGAACTGGGAGAGATTCTAAGTGTCCTTTTTAAGTTTCTTCGGGAGAATTACAAAATTCTTTTTAGCGTGTTCATAAAGTTTGTTTCGCCGGCTTTTGTCCTTTTAATAGCCGCGTTAAGCTACTACACCTACTCTACTATAGGTAGCCCCGTTTTTGCCACAGGGGCCCTTACCGGCGGGGAGTTTATATTATCTTTCATCCTCATGCTTATCGCTGTTCTAATCTATACGGCCGCACTAAACGGAACAGTTTTTCACCTTGTTAATTCTTACATCAATAATAACGGTAATGTTCATGTTTCAGAAGTTGGACAGGGACTAAAGGAAGATTTTGGGAAATTGCTCGGGCTAACTTTAATCTCTTGGGTGCTCATCCTGGCGGGAACTTTCCTCATTATTATTCCCGGTATTTACCTCACTGTGCCTTTAACTATGAGTGCCGCAATTCTTGTGTTTAGAAGAAGCAGTATCATGGACAGTATATCAGATTCTTTTCAACTGATAAAGGACAACTGGTGGATGACTTTTTTTACGCTTTTAGTAATTGGGATGATAATTTATCTTATCAGCTTTATTTTTCAAATTCCGTTATTGATCTACACCATCATAAAAGCTTTTACCGTGATGGAGGAAGGTTCGGCAGCAGATATGAGCGGGATGTTCGATTGGGTTTATATCACACTCTCTATAATTGCATCTCTAATTCAATATATATTGTACGCAATTATGCCTTTGGGGATCTCCCTGGTCTATTTTCATTTAAATGAAAAACAGAATTTTACGGGAACCTTTGAATCTATAGAAAACCTCGGAAAAGACTAATGAACAGATTTATTTTAGCAATTTCACTGTGCTTTTTATGCTTCGGAAATGTTTTTCCACAAGCTGAAGGCACCACAGATTCCATTGCTGAAATAAAGTACGATCGCGCTGAAGATCTTAATCCGGTTTCCTTCAGCAAAACTGAAATTGAAACCTACAAAAGCCAGCAGGAATTTGATTACCTGGGCCGTATTGAAAAAGATTCGTGGTGGACGCGTTTTAAGCGCTATATCAATCTAAAGTACGAGCAGTTTATAGAATGGCTATTTGGAGAATACACCCCGGGAGGTTTTATTCAGTTCATCATAACCATTATTCCCTATTTTATCCTTGTGCTTGTTCTTGGTTTCGTTTTCTGGCTAATTACCAGGCTGGATCCGGGAAGTTCGCTGCTCGAATCGCCGGCAGAACCTGGCGTTTTCCTCAGTGAGGAAGAAGAAATAATTCAGTCTAAAGATATAAGCCAGTTAATAGAAGAAGCAATTACCAATAAACAGTACCGGCTGGCTATTCGTTATTATTACCTTCTAAACCTAAAACGTTTGGATGAAACCGGTATTATAGCCTATCAATTTCAGAAGACAAACGAGGATTATTCCGGAGAAATCCGGAAAGAAGCCATAAAGCAACAATTCAGGAAGATCACAAGACTGTATGATTTTATCTGGTACGGCGACTTTAAGGTTTCAGAAACAGATTTTCGTTTAGCTGAAAAAGGATTTCTTCAGATGAATTCGGTACTTGAAAATTCAGCAAATGAATAAGACTTTTAAAATAACATTTGCCCTTTTCCTGTTGCTGGTACTCGCCCTCGCTTACCTGGAAGCCAGCGAGCCGGAGCCGGTAAACTGGTCTCCCAGCTATGTGGCCAAAGACAAGGTTCCATTAGGGAGCTTTGTGTTTTTCGAGAGCTGGAAAACCAATAGTGCTGCCGATATTGAAGAAATAAAAATTCCGCCTTACGAGTTTTTTATGCAGGACAGCCTTCCCAACGGCACCTATTTTTTCCTGAACCATTACATAGCTTTTGATGATGACGAACTTAACAACCTTTTGGAGTGGATAGAAAAAGGAAATTCTGCATTTATTGCTGCAGATTATCTTAGCATGAATCTTCTGGATACGCTGGATCTGGAAATAAATGAATTTATTAGTAACAAAGATTTCACTTCACATCCTCAGTTTAACCTGGTGAACCCAGAGCTTAAGAGTGCGGAACCCTACAAACTCGACCATGATATTGAAGCAATTTTCTTCAGTAAAATAGATACTGCGCGGCACACAGTTCTTGGCGTTGCAAATCTTGAAGATGGATCAACTTCTAAAGAACAAATTAATTTTATAAAAGTTCCCTTTGGAAATGGTGAATTGCTGTTACATACCAATCCGCAAGCTTTCAGCAATTATTTTTTGCTTTCTGAAAACAACTACGAATATGCTGAAAAAGTCCTGGCTTATATGGACGAAAATGGCCGAATTTTATGGGACAGTTACTATAAATCTGGCAAGACATTTTATTCCTCACCACTTTACATCCTGCTAAACAGCCGATCTCTAAAGTGGGCATATTATTTTGTGATCATTGGGGGAGTGCTTTTTATAATTTTTGAAGGTAAAAGAAAGCAACGTCCTATTCCCGTAGTGGCACCACAAAAAAATCAGACGTACGAATACACCCAGACCATTGCAGATTTGTACCTGGAACAGAAGCGTTATAAAGAACTTGCCTCAAAAAAAATAGAATTGTTCCTGGAGTATATTCGGATAAACTACCGTCTTCCTACTCAGGAAATAAATGAACAATTTTATCTGGATCTCTCTTCCCGGGCAGGAAAAGAGCCTGAAGAAGCGAAAAATTTATTTAACACAATCAATAGCATTAAAAGCAAAGCACAGATTTCTAAAGAAGAATTTCTGAAGTTAAGCCGTAAAATCAATGAGTTTAAAGATACAAAAGATGGAAAGTGAAGAAATACAACCTAATGAAGGTGATCAAAGAGAAGAGCTAAACTTTAACAATCGGGTGCCTCTGGAGGATCTAAAAAATTCTGTAGAAAAACTGAAAGAACAGCTGGCAAAAGTAATTGTGGGTCAGGATGAATTTGTAGAGCTTCTTATTGTAGGCCTTCTGGCCAATGGGCATGTGCTTATAGAAGGAGTTCCCGGAGTTGCAAAAACAGTGACCGCCAAGCTGTTTGCAAAAAGCCTGGAAACCGGATTTAGCAGAATTCAATTTACTCCGGACCTTATGCCTAGTGATGTATTAGGAACTTCAGTTCTCAACATGAAAACTTCAGAATTTGAATTTAAACCGGGTCCTATTTTCTCAAATGTTGTTCTTATTGATGAAATTAACCGTGCTCCTGCAAAAACCCAGGCTGCACTTTTTGAAGTCATGGAAGAACGGCAAATCACAATAGACGGGAAGCAACACAACATGGAAGCTCCTTTTATGGTGCTTGCCACACAAAACCCTATCGAGCAGGAAGGAACCTATGCCCTTCCGGAAGCGCAACTGGACAGATTTCTATTTAAGATTGACGTAGGCTATCCTTCAACAGAAGATGAAGTTAAGATTCTTCAATCCCACCATGAACGCAAAGGTAAACTTCCTGAAGCTAATATCGAACCTGTGCTACATCCCGAAAAACTTAATGAACTTAAGGAGCAAATTCATGAGATTTTGGTTGAAGAAAAATTGCTGAATTACATCGCCCAACTTGTTGGAAAAACACGACAGCATCCTCATCTTTACCTTGGTGCTTCTCCAAGAGCATCTATTGCAGTAATGAATGCTTCCAAAGCTTTTGCCGCTATTAACGGAAGGGACTTTGTGATTCCTGAAGATATAAAACGCGCTCTGAATCCAGTCTTGGGACACAGAATTATTCTTTCTCCAGATCGTGAAATGGAAGGAATGACGACTAAAAATGTCCTGGAAATGATTACACAATCTGTTGAAATACCACGATAGGTGATAAAATTCTTCAAATCTTTATATTTTACACAACGGGTTTTTGTGGCGCTTTTCACAATTGCCGTGATCTTTCTGTTTTCGTATTGGTTTGAAGTTATCTATACAGTCGCCTGGCTTTTTGTGGTTGTGCTAGTGCTCTTTGTAATACTGGATATAGTAACTCTTTTTAAAAACACCGGACTTAACGCAACGAGAATTCTCTCTGAAAAATTCTCTAATTCTGATGAAAATGCGGTAAAAGTGGAAATCCGGAACAAATACAATTTCCAGATTCGATGCGAAGTAATAGACGAACTTCCTGTACAATTTCAGAAAAGGGATTTCCTTAAAATTTTTACTATTCCTGCCAAAGGAAAGCACACATTCGAATATCTCGTGCGGCCCGTGCATCGTGGCGAATATATCTTCGGAAAATTAAACCTTTACGCCACTACCAAATTAAGGCTTGCCAAAAAACGGCAGGTGTTTGATGAAGATCAGATGGTAAAGGTTTACCCTTCTTTTATTCAGATGAAGAAATTGGATTTCCTGGCTATTGATAATAAGATTTCCCAACCCGGCCTTAAGAAAATCCGAAGGATTGGCCACACTATGGAGTTTGAACAAATCAAAGAATACGTAACGGGTGATGATGTACGCACAATAAACTGGAAAGCAACAGCGAAGCAGGGAAATTTAATGGTCAACCAGTTTCAGGATCAGAAAGCCCAGCCGGTTTATTCGGTTATTGATACCGGCCGTGTTATGAAAATGCCGTTTAACGGACTGAGTTTACTGGATTATGCGATTAACAGCGCATTGGCATTTTCGAATGTTGCACTTAAGAAAAAGGACAAAGTAGGCTTCCTGAGTTTTTCCAATGAACTCGAATACCTTCTAGGTGCCAGTTCAAAATTCACCCAGCTCAACCGTATTCTGGAAACATTGTACAACGTAAAAACCGGCTTTCGTGATCCCGATTACAGCCTGCTTTATTCCCGTGTTAAAAAACATATCAATCAGCGTAGCCTGCTGATGCTCTACACTAATTTTGAACATCCTTCCGGGCTCAAACGTCAGCTTCCGTACCTAAAAGCGCTGGCAAGAAAGCACGTGCTGGTTGTAATCTTCTTTGAAAATACCGAAGTGCAAAAACTTATAGAAACAGATGCCGATTCTGTTGCTTCCAGTGCACATCAAACCATAGCAGAGCAGTTTTCTTATGATAAAATTAAAATGGCTAAGGAATTGCAGCGCAACGGGATCCAGACCATTCTCACCAAACCGGAAGATCTTAGCATCAACACCATCAATAAATACCTGGAAATTAAAGCCCGCGGAATCCTCTAGCAAATTACAATTCAGGATTAAAATTCCACGGTTCAGCAAAACTTTTGAGTTGTTAAATATGCTTCAGAATATATTTGAGGTGTAATTTTAAAACCAGCAACTATGAAAATTTTAGCAGTATTTTCAACAATCCTGTTCTTCAACGTGGCAAATTCAGAACTTCGAGAAGCAGAACCGTCTCAAGTAGAGCTGAAAGAAAACCAATGTGACATTATAGGGAATCACATTCTGTTCGCCTGGGTCACCCACGAATTAGAAGACCAATAATTGCCATTTTCAGCACATCTCTTTTTCTTCAGAAGAAAATATATAATGAAGCAAAGAATCTCCTCAAAATAAATCCACGAAAAGCCACTCTTACAGTAAACCAGCACTTTAAAAAGTAAAATTGAAGCCAATAATTGCCATTTTTGAGATATAACTTTTCTCCAGGCTAGCTTCAACCTCCAAAATCAATTTTCCAATTAGCAAATTTTCAAGTTGTCAAATCGGTACACTTGCAAATCACCAAATCTTCCAAATAGATAAAGCTATATTTTTCTATATAGGCAATAGAAAAAACCAATACATTTGTATTGTATTTAATTTCACTATTTATGACGATCACTCAGCTTCATTATGTTTTGGCTGTAGCCGAACATAAAAACTTTACAAAAGCCGCTCAAAAGGTGTTTGTAACGCAGCCTACTTTAAGTATGCAAATTCAGAAACTCGAGGAAGAACTGGATGTGCAGATTTTTGACAGGAGTAAGAAGCCTATTCAACTGACAGAAACCGGTAGAAAAATTGTACACCAGGCGCGCAATATTGTAAATGAAAGCGACAGGATTAAAGATATTGTAGACCAGCAAAAAGGATATATTGGAGGCGTTTTTAAACTGGGAATAATCCCAACCGTAATGCCTACGCTGCTACCGCTTTTTATCAATAACTTTATTAAGAAATATCCAAAGGTTAAACTAAAAATTGAAGAGCTTAATACCGAGGCAATTATTGAAAAATTAAAGGAAGGTCATCTTGATGCCGCTATTGCCGCTACGCCCCTTGAGCAGGAAGGAATTAAAGAAAACGTGCTTTACTATGAACCTTTTGTAGGGTACATTCCGCCGTCACACCGCCTGAATAAGAAAGACAAACTCGCGGTAAATGATTTGGATCTTGATGATATACTCTTACTTCAGGACGGACACTGTTTTAAAGACGGAATTATTAATCTTTGCAAAGTTTCCCGCGGATTTAATGAGGATCATTTTCAGTTGGAAAGCGGTAGCTTCGAGACCTTGATAAGGCTGGCAAATGAAGGACTGGGGATGACGCTTCTACCCTACCTTCACACCCTGGAAGTAAAAGAATCTGAAAAACAACATTTAAAAATGTTCGAAGATCCTGTGCCTGCCCGTGAAGTAAGCCTTATCTACAATCGCAGTGAGTTAAAAATGCAAATAATCGAGGCCATGCGCAGCACCATTGCCGGTGTTGTGAAAGGAGCAATTGCCTATCAAAATGTGCAGATCATTAGTCCGCTAAACAAAAAATAGTTTCGAAATAAAGTAAAACAGTAAAAGAAAAAGCGGCTCAAAGGCCGCTTTTTTCTATGGATTTAAATAAATTAAACAATTATTCAATTTAGGGTTCTGCCGGGTCAAAGAGATAATCCAGGGTTTTAGTTCCTCAATTTCATGAGGCAACAATCTGTCCATCGCTTTATTAACTTCCTTACAGAACAACGTAGCATCAAAACTTACTTTATCAAGTATTGTTTTGGTGTATTCAAACATCGCTCTCGCCATAATTTGATACTGGTTTAGTTAGAAAATAATTAAAAAAAGTAGATATGTTTCTATAGGCTTAGCTTAATCATTTTTTAAATATAAATAAAAAATTTGAAATTTCGTCACACGCAAACGATTTAGTTGGCTAGAATCTTCGGTCCCCTCCAATCACATCCCCCAATCCGCCTAATATACTGCCTTCGCCTTTATCGTTGCCTCCACCTTGCGGGGCAGCCTGCAGTACGCGATTTGCTAACCGGCTAAAAGGTAGAGACTGGACATATACCGTCCCAGGACCGGTAAGGGTGGCAAAAAACAAACCTTCACCACCAAAAAAAGTATTCTTGATACCACCTACAAATTCTATATCATAATCAATATCTTGTGTGAAACCTATTATACAGCCAGTGTCTACTTTCAATTTCTCACCAGGTTGCAATTCTTTTCTTGCCATAGTACCACCAGCGTGGACAAATGCCATCCCGTCGCCTTCTACTTTTTGCATAATGAAACCTTCCCCACCAAAAAAACCACGGCCAAATTTTTTACTGAATTCAATTCCAATGGAAACGCCTTTCGCTGCACATAGAAATGCATCTTTCTGACAAATAAATTTTCCGTTAAACCTCGTGAGGTCTATTGGTATAATTTTACCAGGATAGGGAGATGCAAAACTTATCTTCTTCTTTCCCTGAACTTCATTAGAAAAAATAGTCATAAAAAGGCTTTCCCCGGTTAAAAGCCTTTTCCCGGCTCCCAATATTTTTCCAAGAAATCCTTCATCTTTGGCAGAACCGTCTCCAAAGATGGTATTCATTTGGATTCCATTGTCCATCATCATAAAATTTCCGGCTTCAGCAATTACCGCCTCTTGCGGGTCCAGTTCCAGCTCTACATACTGCATTTCCTCTCCAAAAATCTGGTAATCTATTTCATGTGCATTCATTGTTTAAATGTTTAAGGTTCAATGTTTAAAGTTGAAAAAATTCACGTTGTCTGTTCCTTTTCGCAGAATAACTCCTTAAATCCGGATTTTAAAATTTCACGGGTTCACTCTTTTTGTAGTTCTTATTTTACTATTTGCAAACTAACACATCTTCAAGTCTTCAAATTTTCAACAGCTTTTCGCTTAAAACTTGTCACTGCTTCACTCTTTCACTGCTTCACTCTTTTCATCTTCAAATCGGCACATTTTCAAATTTTCAAATTAACTAATTCTTCACTCTCACCGTCCATTCAAAATCAAATTCGGAAACTTCAACTCCATCCTCATTACGTCCCACACTTTTCATCCAAAACGTTTCCCCTTCTCCGCTGG
Organism: Autumnicola edwardsiae; assembly: GCF_031846505.1. NCBI lineage: Bacteria > Pseudomonadati > Bacteroidota > Flavobacteriia > Flavobacteriales > Flavobacteriaceae > Autumnicola > Autumnicola edwardsiae. The sequence continues at coordinate 17,838 of NZ_JAVRHP010000042.1, read as the reverse complement.
TTAGGGTTCTTCTTATAGCCTCGGTAATTTTGTCACCATCCTCACTGGTAAAGGTAATTTTTCCAGTTGCTTTTTTGGAAAAAGTAGATTTATTCTGTGCTACCAGCATAGAAATCTTCTTATTTTCCTGCTGAATTTTGGACATCACCAGAGCTCCCGTGCTTAACTCAGCAGCCATAGCCTGTACGGCGAAATACATAGATTTAAACGGATTTTGATTGATCCACCTGTGCTTCACCCCCACTTTGCAATTCCTGTCATCTATATGTTCAACTCTTACCCCGCAAAACCACGCACTGGGCAACTTTAGCATTAAAAAGGAATTAAGTTTTGCAGGAGTCATTTTCATACGTATTGAATTTTGTCCTTACAATGTATCTAAAATAAACGATTCAGATATGAGAGCTAATTCTTAAATTTAAGTTAAATTTAGGTACTATGCTTTGCAAATTACTATCCTTTGTACATATATTTGCATAAGAAATTAATAGGCAATGAACTCATCAATCATCACTCGCGATAAAAACCTGGCAACACTTATCCATCTGTCGGTTTTTACCAAATTCATTTTTCCATTAGGCAACTTCTTCTTTCCACTCCTTCTGTGGATCTTCAGAAAAGAAGAAGATGGATTTGTAGATCATCATGGCAAAAATGCGCTCAATTTCCAGATAAGTATTTTCCTCTATAGCGTTTTACTCGTACTATTGGGATTAGCAGGGATTGTTTGTAGTGCAATCTATCTGGATCACCAAATTTCCCTACATACATTTCCTGAATTTGCTATAGACGATCTACAAGGAGCCATGTCTGCCATTATTTTCGTAGCCGTTTTCGGTTCTCTTCTTCTTGCTCTTTTTATTCTTGAAATTTTCGCGGTGATAAGCGCCAGTATTAAAGCGAATGAGGGAGAACTATATAACTACCCATTATGCATCAATTTCATACGTACTAACAAAACTAATCATCAATCAAAAAATGGACAGTTTAACAACAACAAAGAAAATCAGACATTATGAAGATTGAAAATACCAAGGCACAAATGCGAAAAGGTGTGCTGGAGTACTGCATTCTCTCTGTCCTTCGGGATGAAGATGCATATGTGGCAGAAATTCTCGAGACCTTAAAAGACGCGAAATTGCTGGTAGTGGAAGGCACCATCTACCCTTTACTTACCAGGCTCAAAAACGCCGGACTCCTTTCCTACCGTTGGGAAGAATCCAGCAGCGGACCACCCCGTAAGTACTACGGACTTACAGACACGGGAAAACTTTTCCTTCAAGAACTCACCACCACGTGGGACGAATTGCAAACTGCTGTGACTATTGTAACCACTCAAAAAAATAAAGATCATGAATAAAACAGTCAATATAAATCTCGCCGGTATTTTCTTTCATATAGATGAAGATGCTTACGCCAAATTACAGCACTATCTGGATGCCATTAAACGTTCCTTTGCCCATACCCAGGGAAGTGAGGAAATAATAGCAGACATTGAGGCCCGTATTGCTGAACTGTTCAATGAAAAAATAAAGGACAAGAGACAAGTTATCGGTATTAAAGAAGTGGAAGAGGTGATCCTAATCATGGGCCAGCCTGAAGATTATATGGTCGACGAAGAAATTTTCGAAGATGAACCTGTTTACGAAAGCACAGGGAAAACTACCGGAAGAAAACTTTTTCGTGATCCTTTGAATAGCTATTTGAGCGGCGTTTCTTCTGGACTTGGTCATTACCTGGAAATCGATGCAGTTTGGGTACGATTGTTATGGGTGCTCCTCACATTTCTTACCAGCGGTGCTTTTATCCTGATATATATAGCATTCTGGATTTTTGTGCCCGAAGCGAAAACAACAGCAGACAGGCTTGCCATGAAAGGTGAAGAAGTGACCATTAGCAATATCGAAAAAAAGATTCGGGAGGGTTTCGATAATGTGGCCGGCAAAGTAAAAGATGTAGATTATGAAAAATACGGAAAAAGAGCACGGTCTGGAGCCAGTTCTGCAGGATCGGCTCTGGGAAATGCCATTTTAATGGTGTTGACCATCTTCGTGAAATTCATTGGAATATTGCTATTACTACTTTCAGGATCAATGTTAATCGGGTTATTTATTGCCTTGTTTACCGTTGGTGTCTTCGGTATTATTGAAGCACCCTGGACAGATTATGTAGAAATGGCCGTAAGCGGCGGTCCGCTCTGGCTTATTTCCCTGCTAGCTTTCTTCCTTGTCGGCATTCCGTTCTTCTTCCTTTTCGTGCTCGGATTAAAAATCCTCGTAAATAACCTCAAATCGATTGGAACTACTGCTAAATTAGTACTATTGGGGGTGTGGATACTTTCTTTCATCGGAATATTTATTATTGGAGTTCAACAGGCAACAAATACAGCTTTTGATGGAGAAACTGTAATAACCAGGCCACTGAATATTTCTTCTCAGGATACGCTATTCCTGAAAATGCAGAATGATAATAGTTTTTCCACAAGTTTCTACCGTGGCGATGCTTTTAAAATAAGACATGATGAAAACAACAATAAATTGATGTTTTCAGACCGGATTTGGATAACGATTAAATCTACAAGGGATTCCTTTGCCAGCATGGAGATCGTAAAAGCTGCGGAAGGAAGGGATTTTAAAGACGCCAACGAAAGAGCACGTAGCATACAATATGAAGCTAATCTCGTGGATAATGAACTGCAACTCGACAGTCATCTGTCTTCAGATTTAAAATATAAGTACAGGGATCAGGAAGTTAGGCTTACCTTATACCTTCCCCAGGGCACTACGCTTTATGTAGAAAGGAATGTGGCTCCTTTTATCAGCAGGTATAACAGTGAAAATATCTACAGGCGTGGCGACCAGGAGCGTTACCTTGAAGTGATCGAAAACGGAACAATTTGTAACGATTGCCCTGTGGAAATGGATTTTGAAGATGAAAATGAAGAAGATCCTTATACAGATGACGAATGGGAAAGCGAGGACCAGTGGGACGAGGAAGGCGATTATAATTCCGGCGGAAGTAATCGCAATTCCACTGAAGAACCTGGAAGTAATGAAAGTCCTGATACTGATACAACCACAGCAGAAACCGCCAAAACCAGCCAATCATGAGCACTTTAATCAGCTTGTTAGTAAGTTTAGTAATGTCTGTTATTATGGAAGTACCCACGGAAGAAACTTCGGAAAATAAGGCTGAGGAAAACTGCACAATTCAGCTTCAGCAAAAAACAGCGGAAGTTTGTATCGAAGAATAATTCTGAAAAATCAGTCTTAAAAAAGAAAATCCCGTCAACATTAGTTGGCGGGATTTCTTTATATCGAAAATTGCCATTTTCAGGCAGTCACTTCCTCTTCTTCTCTACTTTCCACCTCTGCAAGATAACGTTCTGCATCCAATGCAGCCATACAACCGGTACCGGCAGCAGTTACTGCCTGGCGATACTCCTTATCCTGTACATCTCCAGAAGCAAAAACCCCCGGAAGGTTTGTTTTTGTAGATTTCCCCGTGGTAATTAAATACCCGGTGTTATCCATATCTAACTGACCTTTAAAAACTTCGGTATTTGGCTTATGACCAATAGCTACAAAAAATCCGGTGATCTTGATTTCGTCTTTTTCCCCGGTTTGGTTATTCACCATTCTTAAACCTTCAACTACCTGGTCGCCAAGTATTTCATCTACTTCAGTATTATATCTTAAATCGATATTTTTAGTACTGGTCACCCTGTGCTGCATGGCCTTAGAAGCCCGCATTTCATCTTTTCTAACCAGCATTGTTACTTTATTGCAAATATTGGAAAGATAAGTAGCTTCTTCCGCAGCGGTATCTCCACCCCCTACAATTGCAACATCCTGATTCTTATAGAAGAAACCGTCGCAAACAGCACATGCTGAAACTCCGCCTCCTCTTAATTTCTGCTCACTTGGCAGCCCAAGGTATTTTGCAGTAGCTCCGGTAGAAATAATTACAGTTTCTGCCTCCACCCATGTCGCGTTATCTACACGCGCACGGTGAACTCCTCCAACTTCTTTGCTGAACTCAACCTCGGTCACCATTCCTATCCTAACATCAGTACCAAAACGTTCAGCCTGTTTTTGAAGATCCATCATCATTTTAGGACCATCTATACCGTCTGGATACCCTGGAAAATTATCTACTTCAGTCGTAGTGGTTAACTGTCCGCCCGGTTCCATCCCTGTATACATAACCGGTTTAAGATCTGCGCGGGACGCATAGATTGCTGCAGTATATCCTGCCGGCCCTGAGCCTATTATAAGACATTTAATTCTTTCAACTTTATCGCTCATAATCAGTTTAGTTTGAAGTGCAAAAATACTAACTTTAAGTAAATTCCGGGCCTTATAATGATGAAGATTTACTATTGTCGAATAGCTGCAACAAATTCCTGGTATCTCAGAAGCTTCAGCAAAAATCCAGTATGACCTCTTCACAATTAAAAGTTTAAATTTACCTTTGCCCGCTATGGAGCTGAGTTTATTTAATATTCTCGACATTTTGGGAACAATGGCCTTTGCCATTTCGGGGGCACTTGCCGCAATGGACCGGAAACTGGATCTATTCGGCATCTTTATTATTGCATTTGTTACAGCAATTGGCGGCGGTACCATTAGGGATGCTCTTATGGGGAACACGCCCGTGGCCTGGATGGAAAATGCTGCCTATGTCTACCTGATTGGCGCCGTAACTATTTTCGCAATTATCTTCCGAAATAAGATAAACTACCTTAAAACATCGCTTTTTTTATTTGATACCATCGGACTCGGAGTTTTTACAATTACCGGGGTAGAAACCGGTGTTTCCAACAATCTTGACCCCATAATTTCTATTGCCATAGGAGCAATGACAGGTACTTTTGGCGGGGTGGTAAGGGATATTCTTTGTAATGAAATTCCCGTGATCTTCCGAAGGGAAATTTATGCCACAGCATGTATTGTTGGGGGGCTGGCGTTTGTTATTCTTCACAAACTGGGAGTAAATACTGATATTATTTACATCGTCACGTCACTTACAGTAATCGCTATCAGGCTGCTGGTGGTAAAATATAAGATTTCATTGCCTTCTTATCATCTGCTTCAGAATAATTAAGTACTAAAAAGTGCAGATTCCTTTTCAGCAAAGCCTGTATCAAAAAATGGAAATTATCGGCACCAGGAGCAGAAATTTTCAATTTTTTTAGCAGTAAAATTTACAACTGAAGAATTTATTTTTCAATAAAATCTTTGAAATTGTCCAGCACCTTTTGAGAGAGGCGCTCTTCGGTTTTTGAGGACCATCCCGCGCTTTTGTCTACAGAAATCAGGTTTTTATTTTTTAAAATTCGCCCATCCAGTTTACTCTTTGCATCTCCGTCGAAAATTGCAAAATTTGAAGGCTCACTTATCCATTCCTTAAAAGCTTCTTCGTCCATCGGTAATCCCAGCGAAGTATTGATTAGAATTTTACCCGAACCTAACTGCTGAAACTCCTTTTTCTTCAGAATTTCAATATTTTTAGGTAGATGAATACTCACCATTTCTGAAGTTTTTAGCAATTCCTCCAGCTCCAGATACTTTACTCCTTGCTCTTCCCAATCCTTTTTCCTGGTCCTGCTGAAGTAGCAGAGATCCATCCCAAAAGGCAGCAAACATTTTACAAGCAGCTGTCCGGTAGTTCCAAGCCCGATAATGCCCAGTTTCCTACCAGTAAGTTCCATTGGCATTTCCCGCCACTGATTTTCTCCAAATCCGTGTAGCAATCTCACTATTTCCGAAACTATAAACTCTATCACCCCGGGATCGCCGTAATCCCTGATGCCGGTAACGCCAATTCCCATTTCCCTGGCAAAATTAACCGCCACATTAGCCGAAGCATCATCGTATAAACTGCAGCACATCCCTATGTACTTAAGATTAGGGCATTTTTTAATGATTTCCTCATCAATCGGAGTTCTCCAGGACACAAAAATGACTTCTGCATCGCCTATTCGCTCTAAAACCTCAGCTTTAGATCCGGGATCATCCTTATAAAAATCAATTTTATCTTCAGTGTATTGCTGTAGTTCCTCCAAAGCCCAATTTTCGATCTTGGTACTATCTACACAAACAATTTTCTTAAATTTCATATTTTATTTTTCTCTTTTTCTTCTGAAAAAGTCCTGCTCTTAAAATGACAATTATCAACCTTATCCCAAGTACGAGGTAAGAAGTGAGAGGTACGGAAAATTTTTTCTCTTCTCCTTCCTCTCTTAAAGGCAAGTCTTGAAAATGGCAATTATCGACCTGAAAATTTATTTTAAATTATAAATTTTGAAATTTGAATTGCTCCTTCTCACTACCCACTTTCCACTCTTCACTCTCCACTCTCCACTTTTCAACTTTAAAAACTTTCAACTGAATTTACAACGGAATATTCCCATGCTTCCTGTCAATCCTCAGTACCTGCTTATTCTCGAGCATACTGAAAGCCTTTAGTAGCTTTTTGCGTGTATCTCTCGGCATAATCACCTCATCAATAAATCCGCGTTGGGCTGCTTTAAACGGATTGGCAAACTTTTCAGCATATTCAGCTTCCTTCTCAGAAAGTTTTAATTCAGGATCTTCTGCCTCTTTAATTTCTCTTCTGAAGATAATTTCACTCGCACCTTTGGCCCCCATCACGGCGATTTCCGCAGTAGGCCAGGCGTAGTTAAGATCGGCGCCAATGTGTTTACTGTTCATCACATCGTATGCTCCGCCGTAGGCTTTGCGGGTAATCACTGTTACCCGTGGCACGGTTGCTTCACTTAAAGCATACAACAATTTAGCGCCATGCAGGATAATTCCATTCCATTCCTGGTCTGTTCCCGGAAGAAATCCCGGCACATCAACCAACACGAGTAATGGAATATTAAAACAGTCGCAAAATCTTGTAAAACGTGCCGCTTTTTTAGAGCTGTCCACATCCAGAACTCCGGCAAGGCTCATAGGTTGATTCGCAACAATCCCAATGCTCCTGCCGCCAAGCCGCGCAAAACCTACAATAATATTTTCGGCATAATCTTTATGAATTTCGAAAAAAGAATTTTCATCTATAATTCCCTTTATCACCTCATGCATATCATAAGGTTTGTTGGAACTATCCGGCACCAAAGTGTCTAAATTTTCTCTAATCTCGTCGCTCAATTCAAAAGGCAGCTTTTCCGGGGTTTCTTTATTGTTCTGCGGAAGATAACTCATCAGTTTTTTGATATCCTCCAGGCAGGTAATATCGTTAAATGAAGTAATATGCGTAACCCCCGATTTTGTAGAGTGCGTACTCGCGCCGCCAAGTTCTTCAGAAGTCACCTCTTCATTGGTCACGGTTTTCACCACATTTGGGCCGGTCACAAACATATAACTGGTGTCCTGCACCATAAGCGTAAAATCTGTCATTGCCGGGGAATAAACTGCTCCTCCCGCACAAGGCCCCATAATTGCTGATATTTGAGGAATTACGCCAGAAGCCTGAACATTCCGGTAAAAAATATCGGCATAGCCGCCCAGGGATTTCACCCCTTCCTGAATCCTGGCGCCACCTGAGTCGTTTAATCCGATAATTGGCGCGCCAACCTTCATAGCATGATCCATAACTTTGCAGATCTTCTCAGCATGAGTTTCAGATAAAGCGCCGCCAAATACGGTAAAATCCTGAGCAAAAACATACACCAGCCGGCCATTTATAGTACCATATCCGGTCACAACTCCGTCACCGTAGTATTGCTGTTTATCCATTCCAAAGTCGGTAGTACGATGGGTAACAAGAATTCCAAGCTCTTCAAAAGAACCTTCGTCCAGCAGGTAATCTACTCTTTCGCGGGCGGTTAACTTCTTCTTTTCATGTTGTTTGGCAATGCGTTTTTCACCGCCGCCCAAATGAGCTTGTTTAATTTTCTCATTTAACTTTTCTATATTCTGACTCATTATCTTAAGATTCTAATTTTGTATTTTGAATGCTGAAGCATTCAAACCTTTACTTTGGTAAGCGCACTAATTTCTGGTCTTTCAGGTACTGTTTCAAAGCGATTAATCCGGCAAGTTTCGCCTCTTCTTCAATTTTTGCTTCCAGTTTTTCTGCGGAATAATATTTTTTCACAAAATGGGTATCGAAATTCCCACTTCTGAAGGCTTCATGTTCAAAGACAAACTTTCCGAAAGGCAAAGTCGTCATAACGCCCTTTATTTCGTATGCATCTATCGCCTTTATCATAAGCTGAATGGCCTCTTCCCTGCTCTTTCCGTAGGTGATTAGCTTGGCGAGCATTGGATCGTAATAGATTGGAACTTCCATTCCTTCCTCAAAACCATCGTCCAGGCGGATTCCTTCCCCTGCCGGGCCGCGGTATCTTTCCAGGGTTCCTACGCTGGGCATAAAATCTTCCATGGGGTCTTCAGCATACACACGCAGTTCCACCGCATGGCCGGTAATTCTAAGATCATCCTGCGAAAATTGCAATTTTTGACCTCGCGCTACCTTTATCTGTTGTTCCACAAGATCGATCCCGGTAATTAATTCGGTTACCGGATGCTCCACCTGCAGGCGCGTATTCATTTCCAGAAAATAAAAATTCTTGTTCTCATCCATCAGGAACTCTACAGTTCCCGCCCCAACATAATCACAGGCTTGGGCTACTTTTACGGCAGCTTCTCCCATTTCTTTCCGAAGTTTTTCATCAAGAATTACCGAAGGCGCTTCTTCCACAACCTTCTGGTGCCGACGCTGAATGCTACATTCCCGTTCAAAAAGATGAAGGAAATTTCCATGCGTATCGCATAAAACCTGAATTTCTATATGTCGCGGAGAACCTACATATTTTTCAATAAAAACAGAACCATCCCCAAAGGCAGATTCGGCTTCGCTAATCGCACGCTGCATCTGGTCTCCGAGATCCTTCTCCTTTTCAACAACTCGCATTCCTTTTCCGCCGCCTCCGGCAGAAGCTTTAATCAAAATTGGAAATCCAATTTCCGTTGCAATTTTTTTAGCTTTCTCCACATCGGTTATAGCCTCGTCTATCCCGGGAACCATGGGAATTCCATATTTCTTGACCGCATCTTTGGCGGCAAGTTTGCTTCCCATAATTTTAATCGCTTTAGAACCGGGGCCAATCCAGGTGATGCCGTTTTTTTCCACATTTTCGGCAAATCCCGCATTCTCACTTAAAAATCCGTAGCCGGGATGTATACCGTCCACTCCAAGATCTTTGGCTACTTCTATAATTTTATCCCCGCGCAAATAAGATTCGTTAGAAGGCGCTTCTCCAATACATACCGCTTCATCTGCAAACTTCACATGCGGCGCATTCCTGTCTGCCTTAGAAAAAACAGCCACGGTCTTAATACCCATTTTTTGGGCGGTTTTCATTACCCGCAATGCAATTTCTCCCCGGTTGGCTACTAATATTTTCTTCATTTTAATTTTATATTTTTACTGCCTGCCAAGGCTTTCCTCTTTTATAATTCTGAATAAATCTTCGGCTGAAGGCATCTTGTTGTAGGCTTTAAGCTCTGATATAGAAAATCCTATGCTCGTGACTTTTTTATCTTTTCACTCTTCACTAATTTACTCCAGTTCTATTAATAACTGATTTTTATCTACCGTTTGCCCTTTTTCTACATGTACAGATTTTATAATCCCATCGCCGGGCGCAGTGAGGGTGTTTTCCATTTTCATGGCTTCCAGCACAAGCAGGTAATCACCTTCTTTTACCTCGTCTCCTTCTTTTGCCATTACTTCCAGAATCAAACCCGGCATTGGTGCTTTTATATCGTTTACAGCCTGGGCAGAACCTAATGAAAGTCCTATTTCTTCAATAAGCAAATCCAGCTCGTTGGCAATATCTACTTCATAAATATTGGAGTTGATCTTGACCGTATATTTTTTTTGGTTGAAACCGGAATTCAGAATTTCGGCTTTAAAAGATTGATGTTCCTTTAAAACATGAAATTTGGAGCCGGAAAGTTCCTGTTGATCTAAAGCTGCAATTTCACGATTGGTAAATTGATATTCATAAATATTATTTACCTTGATCTTATATTTTTTTTTCATATTTCTTACTTAAAAGAGGCTTTTGAAGCCTGTTTCGTAAATATAGAAAAAGTTTAAAGCATTTTTTACAGACTTTGCAGAGCTTTTAAAAAAAGGCAGTAGATACAGGCATTTATAAGCCGAAAATATAAAAGGAAAAACTAATTATATTCGATAAGCCGGAGGTAATCGTTTCTTCCAAAAGTGATAAAATAAACAAGATAGCCGAGGAAAAGGAACATGAGAAAAGCAAGATAAACAGAGTGGATATCGTAGACGATATCTAGAAAAAAATATAAAAATGCATTAAAAAGGGCAATAGGTAGGAACCAATTAGAAAAAACAAAGCCTTTAACTTCCACAAGTTTCTCTTCCCCTTCGATAATTTCAAAATTTATGGGACGGCTTGTGCACCAATCGATTTTTGCCTGGAGGGTATGATTGCCCGCTGAAATTTCAAATTCTTTTATTTCACCGTCTTCAATTGTATCAAGGAGCTCTCCATCCAAAATAAGTTTAAAAGAACGCATTTTATTTGCCCACTCAGAGTTTCTTTTGATCTTAAGATTTGTCATTGTAAAACTACATTGTGCAAAAAATGAAAATTAAATTGCTCATTTTTCTTTTTCATTTTGTAGCCAGAAAAATAAATGATGTTCGAAAATTGGAAATTTTCGGCATAGATTTTTAATATAGTCTCCTTTTAAAAATTGTTACTTTCCCTCAAATTTCCACCAGACCTCTTGATTATATTCCTCTCCCAGTCGGTAGGGTTCTCCGACTTTCGGCGCTACATAATGCTGCCCTACCTTTTTTGCGGAGGCCACAAATCTTTTAATCGGCTCGTTCCACGGATGTATCGATAATGTGAATTTTCCCCAATGTACAGGAATTGCCACTTTAGCATTCAAATCTTTTGCAGCCGCGACCGTCTGCTCCGGAAACATGTGGATCTCCGACCAGTTTTCGTTATACTGCCCGCATTCCAGAAAAGCCAGATCAAAAGGACCAAACCTTCTTCCGATTTCTTTAAACTGCTGGCTATATCCGGAATCTCCTCCTACAAAAATCTTATATTCCGTAAATTCCAGTATAAACGATGACCATAGCGTCTGAAAACGTGTGGTTCCCCTTCCCGAAAAATGTCTGGATGGAGCGGCTGTAACTTTAACTTCTGCATTTATTCGCTTATCTTCCCACCAGTCTAGTTCTGTAATGCTCTCTTTTTCCAATTCCCAATATTCCAGGTGCGACGCCACTCCCAGAGACGTAACAATTTTTTTTACTTTATTCTTCAGCTTAATAATTGTGGGATAATCCAGGTGGTCGTAATGGTCGTGCGTGAGTATAAGCAAATCTATCTCAGGGAAATCTTCAACTTCATAATGATCTGCGCCGGGGAATGATTTTCCGAAGAATTTAACCGGAGAAGCATTCCCACTGAAAACCGGATCTACCAGAACCCTGTACCCGTTAAGGTCTATAAAATACGAGGAATGGCCGAACCACACTATAGCGGGATTTTCTGAAGAAAGATTATGTAAATCTGTTTTTATGTTCGGAAGTTCTGCCGAAGGTCTAACTGATTTAGGCCGTGTTACAAAATCTTTAAGCACGGTAATCATCGAAACATCTTCGGGACTTACGGCTGTAGGCTGCACGTTCTGAAATTTTCCTTCAGAATAATTGGGGGACTTTTTTATTCTTTCCAGCCGCTCCCCTTCGGGTTTCTTTCCAAATGATTTTTTGAAGTCGTTAATTCCTGCCACAGTTATTAGTATATAATTTACTCTTTAAGTTCCTCTGCATCTTTTTGGTACACCTTGATCATATTAAATGATTTCATAAGATGAAAAAGTCCCGGTAAGATAACGAATCCGCCAATAATAAGGGAAATTCCAAGGCTGGTAATAGAAGATTCCGGAGCAACTCCCTCAAGAATGCTCAATTCTTCTTCCGAAGTAATTATAATATACGGAAAGTGTGCATAAAGCGCAGCAAATAAAATGAGTATTACCTGAAAACCTGCCAGATAACGACTGGCGATCCTGTTTTGCTTTCTAATAGAATTCCAAAGCGGGATAAGAAGAATTCCGGACAAAACAACAGCAATTATTGAAATTGGATTGGTAATAAAATCTTCGATGAAAGCAATATCAGAAAAATAGCCGTAAGCTATAAGTACAAAGCCAATTGAGACCAGGGCAATGGTAAAATATCCCGATTTTCGGCTATACATTTTTCTTATCTTCCCCTCGCTTTCTCCTATAAGCAAAGTTGAAGCGAGGAAAGCACAAAGCGCTGCATAAAATAAGCCCACGAGCAGAGAAAAAATATTGAACCAGGGATCCATAAAAATATCCTGAAAAGTATAGGCAGCATAATCTTCTGTCCGGATTATTTTTCCCCCGATTAATGCAGAAAAAGACATTCCCAGAAAGACAGGTGTAATAAAGCTGGAAATACGGAACATGGCGTTGTAAAGATATTGTGAACGATCCTCTATGGCATCATAATGCCTGAAAATAAATGCTACTCCGCGCATAGTAATCCCCAGAAGCACCAACGTAAGGGGAACGTGCAAATAGATAATAATCACGTTAAAATAAACGGGAAAGGCAATCCAGAGGATAACAATGAGAATTATTAGCCAGATATGATTGGCTTCCCAAACCGGTCCCATAACTTTATAGATCGTATCACGGTTGATTTTCTTGTTTTCCCTGGAAGAAAAAAGTTCTACGATACCCGCGCCAAAATCTGCACCACCCAAAAGCACATAAAGGAAGAAAGAAAAGAGTGTAAAAAATAGGACGACGTACAACATAACTATTCTGTATCTTCATTTAAGACTTTAATTTGCCTTTTCATAAGCCAGGTAACCGTAAAGGCCAGCGTAATGTACACCAGGAGATACATATAGAAACTGAATTTCATCCCCGGCATTGGGGTTACCGCATCTTCAGTTCTCATAATTCCGTGGATAATCCATGGTTGCCGCCCTACTTCTGTAACCACCCAACCGGCTTCTAAAGCAATAAAACCCAGTGGCGCAAGCAACATAAAGAACCACCAGTATTTGCGATTGTCCATCCAGGATTTCTTCTTCAGACTAATAAAATAAAGCAGCCCCGCGAGCATAAGCAGCGTACCAATTCCAACCATGGTTTGAAATGCGTAATGCACAATGGCCACCGGAGGAAGTTCGTCTTCAGGAAAATCGTTTAGCCCACGTACTTCAGCATCAAAATCCCCAAAAGCCAGAAAAGAGAGTGCGTTTGGAATTTCTATTTTATTGTTTACCTCTTTATTTTCTTCATCTACAATCCCACCAATGTACAGCGGAACACCCTTTCCGGTTTGGTAATGCGCTTCCATGGCTGCAAGTTTAACCGGCTGCCTTTGGGCAACATCTTTGGCAGAAAGATCCCCGCTTAAAGGTTGCAGGAGTGCCGCGACCGCGCCAAAAGAAATTGCAATTTTAAAAGCTTGTTTATGAAGTTTGGGGTTATTGCCGCGCAAAATCTGGAAGGCATGGAGCCCGGCAACCGCAAAACTCGTTGCCACAAAGGCGGCAAGCGTCATATGCAATGCCTGGGTGAACCAGGCGGGATTCAGAAAAGCCTGTACAGGATCTATATTGGTAAATTGGCCGTTTATGTAGTCGAATCCGGAAGGAGCATTCATCCAGCCATTTGCTGAAACAACAAGAATTCCAGATGCCACCCCAGAAATGCCAATTATGATGCCTGTAAACCAATGAAAATTTTCCGGAAGTTTGTTCCAGCCGTAGAGGTAAAACCCAAGGGCAATTGCTTCCACAAAAAAAGCCGCTCCTTCTAAAGAAAACGGCATTCCAATAATAGGGCCGGCATGTTTCATAAATTCGGGCCAGAGCATACCGAGTTCAAATGAAAGGGCCGTACCCGAAACTGCACCGGTCACAAAAAATATTGCCACCCCTTTGAGCCAGGCTTTGGTAAGTTTCAGATAAAGCGGATTTCTTGTCTTTAGCCATTTACGATGGGCTACTACCATAAAAAAAGGCATTACCATCCCTATACAGGCAAAAATAATATGGAAGCCAAGGGTAAAGGCCATCTGCAGCCTTGCGTATTCTAAATTTTCCATAGAAATTTACTCACAAACTTAAAAAACCCTGATTTTAAGCTTATTAAAGAATAATCAGGAGCTGTTTTTATTTTGAATAAATTTAGGTAAAAATTGATGGACTAGCACTTGTTTCGGCAGGAATTAAGCAGTCTAACTTCTATTTTTCAGAAGAAAACCAACACATCATTTTTAGAAAAGTTAATGTGGAACTGTTGTAAATAAAAACTAACTGAAGTAGCGGCTGAAAAGCCGGATGTTGTGGATTACTCCTGCCAGGCGAGAAATCCACCTTTTAAATCATATATTTTTGTAAACCCCTGTTTTATCATTTTCCTGGCCGCACGTGAACTCCTGGCCCCGCTTCGGCAGTAAATAAAAACAGGCTGATCTTTATCCAGGTTCTTAACATTAGTCATAAACCGGGAGTCATAGAAATTGATATTCCTGGCATTTTGAATATGATCTTCAATAAATTCCTTGGGAGTACGCACATCTATTAAAACGCCCTGAGTTTCCAGAAGGTGTTTTTTAAACTGAGCTTTTTTAAGAATTTCTATTTTTGCATTAGCCCGGGAACCGAAACCAAACAAATTTTTAAAAATATTCATTTTATAGTTCTCCTATACTTTAAAATCTATTAATCTTTCCATTCGGGTGAATAGGTTCTGTTTTTGTAAGTGACATGAATCAGAAATTTTCTGAAGCTTTTTACATTCTATGGATCTACCTGGATAAATATCAAAGAACATACCTAAATTTAAAAGTGCGGTAAAAGTAGGAAGAAAACTCCTATAAGTTTCTAATTTTAAACCTGAGATATTTTTGCTTATCTCTCGGGCTGTTCCAGTTTTGGAACTATTCCCAGACTCTGGAAAAGCCGCGCTTTTGCATACAGGAATTTTGTAAGCACTTCATTTTGTTTTAGCTGGGCTCCGAAAATTAGCGTTACCCAAATACCGGGCTGAACAGATTAAAAATGAGCTGAAGGAAATGGGTGTGAATTCTAACCAAACTGTATAAAAGATCAATATCTGCTGAAAACTGGAATTTTCAGACCTTTATTAATAATCAGAATTTAATCTTGTCAGCTCAACAGGTTGTAATTATTTGATTTCCCTGATTATCAGCAAACCTGAAGTAGCATATTTACTGAAAATAAGTTTATTCCCCTGCTAATTTGTCTATTCCAACAGAATCGTAAACCTGCACTTTTTTCCAAAGATGAGAAGATTCTTTTATAAATACTTTATGAGCCGGTTCTGACTGATATTTATCCTGAATTTCTTTTGAAGGAAAAGTGAGGATAAGGGAATACGTATAGGAATTATCCACTACATCACGCGGGGTTTCCGCCGGTACTCCAATAAATTTTGTTTGTGCATATTCGCTGTTTTTCAGGAACTTTTTGAGGGAAGTTTCAAAAGCCTCTCGGTCTTCGGCATTATTGGGATTATGGAACCAAAAATAAACAACATGCGAGAAATTGGCATCAAAATCCATTTTCTCTTCTTGAGCCGACAGGGTACTTGCACCTAAAAAAACTGCAGCTATGACTACTAATTTAAGTATTCCGGACATAATAAGAATATATTTTTAAGGTTCCTAAATTACAATAAATAAGGCAGGTTCAAAGATCTTTTTGTAAAATTTAGTTGACTTCCAGTGAGGAAATCTTTCTACTATATGATCGATATTTGTCATTTTTGGTTCTTCTTCTTATACGGGAAAGCCGCATAAAAAACTTTTTCTCTTTCTAATTTACATTTTGAGTTTGAAGGGTTCTAAAGTTATCGAAACCGAGATGCTTCGCCAACAAAAGATCTGTTGCTATCTAAAAAATTTCTTACTTATATCGGCATTTTTACTTTTCTTCGCATCAAATCACGCCAAAATGCCTGCCGAAAGACATATTTTACCAATTATTGTTTTTTCCCAGTTTTGCTGTACTTCCCTGTGGTTTGCCGGCAATGCCGTGATGGCAGATTTACTGCTGAACTATAATTTAAATGCTTCCGCTCTTGGCCATTTAACTTCTGCAGTACAATTTGGCTTTATAAGCGGCACTCTTATTTTTGCAATTTTCGGCATTGCAGATCGGTTTTCGCCCTCCAAAGTATTCCTTGTCTGTGCCCTTTTGGGAGCAGTTTTTAACTTTAGTATTATTTCTGAAGGTAATACGTTGAACAGCTTGTTGTTTTTGCGGTTTCTTACCGGATTTTCCCTCGCCGGAATTTATCCTGTGGGTATGAAGATCGCCACAGACTATTATCAGAAAGGGTTGGGCACTTCCCTGGGATTTCTTGTAGGAGCTTTGGTTTTGGGGACTGCATTTCCTCATTTTTTAAAAGACATTGCAGCCACCGGTGCATTGCCCTGGAAAACTGTTCTTATAACAACCTCTCTTCTTTCTGTTTTGGGCGGATTGCTAATTTTTTGCTTTATTCCGGACGGACCGTACAGGCAGCCAAAACTGAAAAAAGATTTTTCAGCGGCTTTTAATGTTTTCAGAAATTCCCGGTTTAGAGCAGCCGCCTTTGGCTACTTTGGCCATATGTGGGAACTCTATGCTTTTTGGGCTTTTGTACCGGTAGCTTTGCAAATTTATCAGAAAATACATCCCGGTGCTATTTTTAATATTCCTCTGCTTTCTTTCCTTGTTATAGGTTCCGGCGGTTTTGCCTGTGTTATAGGTGGCTATGTTTCAAAAAAAATTGGCACCCGGTATACTGCAGCCACAGCGCTTTTTCTTTCAGGTTTTTGTTGCTTAATTTCTCCCTTACTGCTTCTTCAAAATTCTCCAACTGCCTTAATTATTTTCCTCATATTTTGGGGATTTATGGTAGTTGCAGATTCTCCTCTTTTTTCAACATTAGTAGCTCAAAATGCTATCGCAGAATCCCGCGGCACAGCTCTTACAATTACAAATTCTATAGGATTCGGCATCACAATTATCAGTATTCAGCTAATCAATTTGCTTATGGGTATAATTAACCCGATTTATTTGTTTGTTTTTCTCGCAATCGGGCCGGCATTCGGATTGTGGGCGATATTTAGAAAAAATTCTTCGGAAGTCTGAACCCTTCCGTCTTAATCTGCTTTCACTGATAAAGCTAACTTCTATTGAAGAAAAAAAATTTATTTTGAAAAATTTCTCTTCAGAATTGAAAAAAACGAGGAAGATTCGAATTCTGGAAAAAATCAGTAAGAACTAAGACGAAGGACCAAAAATGGCAAATATCGGCATGCAGTTAAACTGTGATTTTAATTCTCTCGAAATAATGTCACCTTCCGTTAAAGAACAATGAGGATCAGAATTTCCTTCAGAAACAAAAATTATTCAGGTGCTTTCAATTAAAATTCAGAATATTAAAAAGTTATCTCCTGTGCCATCTCCTGGTAAACCACCAGCTGCTTATTTGTAAAAAGGCGGTAAGTACCACAGAAGTTATAAAATGCTTTAAAACCATCATCGTTAGAACCGGATAATTTCCCACAGACATAACTCCTGAAGCCCTACTAATATCCACATCCTGAATATAAATTCCAAGAATTGCAAAAGCGAGGAACAAAAAACAATAGGTAAAATAGAACAAGGAATTCACTTTGCGTGTCCATTTCCAGTAAACCGAAAAGCTCACGAACACCAACCAACTCACCAAATAACTCTGAATTAAGCCCAACAGC